>NZ_JBYSVX010000043.1:0-41107 GCF_058986605.1 Pseudomonas sp. GW821-FHT07E12
CCCCCCCCCCCCCCCCCCCCCCCCCCCCCCCCCCCCCCCCCCCCCCCCCCCCCCCCCCCCCCCCGCTCCTACACGGTCATCATTTTCTTGGGGATGCCTGATGCCCAATGACCTGCAATCACTGAAGGACGAGCTGGCGCATTTCGGCGACGACAACGACGCCGCCATCCGCGCCGGTGCCGACGGTCTGCGCATGCTCAACATCACCCCGGATACCGGCGAGCTGCTCGCGGTGCTGGTGCGTTCGATGCAGGCGCGGCGGGTGCTGGAGATCGGCACTTCCAATGGCTATTCCACCTTGTGGCTGGCCGAGGCGGCCGCCGCGATCGATGGCCACGTCACCACGCTGGAATTTTCCGAGGCGAAGCTGGCGATGGCGCAGCGCAACTTCGCGCGCAGTGGCCTGGAATCGCGGATCACGCTGGTGCATGCCGATGCCGGCGCGTGGCTGGCGCAGGCGCCGGAGGCCGGCTTTGATCTGGTGTTTCTCGATTCGGACCGCAGCCGCTATCTCGACTGGTGGCCGGCGTTGCGGCGGGTGCTGAGGCCGGGTGGGTTGCTGGTGGTCGACAACGCCACCTCGCATGCCGCGCAGATGGCGCCGTTCGAGCAGGCGCTGCGTGCGGACGGTGATTTCACCTGCGCGCTGGTGCCGGTCGGCAAGGGCGAGTTGCTGGCGGTGCGTGCGGGCTAGCAATCCCACCGTCGTCGTCCCCGCGCAGGCGGGGACCCAGTGACTTGGTTTGTGGTGAAGCAACAGAAGCAAAGCCACTGGGCCCCCGCCTTCGCGGGGGCGACGTTGAGTCGTTTGCGCGACGTGGCTACGGACTCACTGCGCCGGCTTGGCCACCTTGGCGAAGAACTCGTAAATGCCGTCGTCGCTCATCTTGCGTGCGTTGGCCAGTTCGCCGGCCTTGGTGGTGTAGACCACCTTGCCCTGCGGCGAGACCACCACCGCGGCGGGAATGCCCTTCTGGATCGGGTCGCCGTAGGCCTGGCTGATGTCCAGGTTGTGGTCGAAGTTGCCGACATCGACCTTCACCACCTCGAAGTGCTGCGCGATCAGTGCGGCGTTCTTGTCGGTGTGCAGCGACTTGTCGAGCGCGCGACAGTCGCCGCACCAGTTGGCACCGAACACCAGCAGGGTCGGTTTGTGTGCCTGCTTGCCGGCGGCCAGTGCCTGCGTCACCTGGGCCTTGGCGTCGGCGTGGTCGTCGTAGGGAAGGTCGACGGCCTGGGCCAGCGGTGCCAGCGCCAGCAGGGAAATCAGCAGCAGCTTGTTCATGGGCATGCCTCGCGGTGGGGAAGCCATCGTCCGCGTGGTCGGCCGGGCGCGTCAATGTGCCGGGGGCGTGCCTGGCGGGAAACAGTGGCGTGTTGGTGTGGGCAATGGCACGGTGGGTGCCGGTGCTGGGCCTTTAAAGCCCCCAGAAGTGTCGCCATTCCCGCTTTCGCGGGAATGACGGGAAAAAAGCATCCGGAATCAGTGAAGAGCCCTGACCAGGCTCTTAAAGAGTTCTTAAAAGCCCGGGCGCAAGCTGACAGTCCGAGGGCGAATGCCGCCCGCAACGGAGCGCTCCGATGGTCCTGCGCAATCCCCCTGTTTCATCCCTGGCCGATGCAGCTGCGCGACGCCGCGCGGAGTGCGCGGCATGATCGCGCTGGCGGTGTCGACGCCCCATGTGCGAGCCGTTGCGGTGCCGGTGATGCCGTCGCTGCGCCGGGCGCTTTCCGGCGATGCACGCGCGCTATGGTCGCTGTGCCACGAGGCTGCGCCTGCGTCACCGCTCGCGGCGGAAATGCCATTGCCGCTGCGCGAGGCGTTGTTCGATACGCCTTGCCGGAGTTGGGCGTGGCTGGCCGAAATCGGCGGTGAAAAGCTCGGCGTGATCGTCGCCAGCGTCGGCCTGGCATTGCCGCAGGGCGGTTATTGCCTGACCGTGGATGCGGTGTATGTGCGGCCGGCCTGGCGCGGACGCGGTATCGGTAGCCGTCTGCAGGCGCACGCGCGGGCAATGGCGGCGGAAATGGGCTGCCAGCAGCTGCGTTTGAGCGACGGACGGGTATTGCCCACGGTCGTGCCCGAGCACGAGGCGCCGCCATGAAGCGTCCGCGCCGTCGTCGCTACATCGCCTTGTTCTCGCTTACCTGTCTTGTTGGAGTCTCCATGTTCCTGGTTCCCGGCCGTACCGCCGAATATCCCGACTCGCCGCAGTTCCGTGACGGTGAGTTCGTCAATCCGATCACGCCCAAGATGCCGCAGGGACGCGAGGGGCTGACGCTGTGGTGGAAATTCCTGACCGGCAAGCGCCCGACCACGCGGCCGGCGCTGCCGGTGCCGGTGCAGCCGCTGACCGCGCAGATGCTGGAAAACGCGCCGGACAACCGGCTGTACCGGCTCGGCCATTCCTCGGTGCTGGTCAAGCTCGATGGCGGCTGGTGGCTGATCGACCCGGTGTTCGGCGAGCGTGCCTCGCCGGTGTCCTGGGCCGGGCCGCGCCGTTTCCAGGCGCCGCCGATCGCGCTGGATCAGCTGCCACCGCTGCGCGGGGTGATCTTCTCGCACGATCATTACGACCACCTCGACAAGCGCACGGTGCGCGCGTTGGCCGATCGCGCCGATGTATTCCTGGCGCCGCTGGGCGTGGGCGAGCTGCTGGTGCGCTGGGGCGTGAAACCGGACCGGGTGGAACAGCTGGACTGGTGGCAGTCGTTGCGCGTCGGTGAGGTCGAACTGACCGCCACGCCGGCGCAGCATTTCTCCGGTCGCGGCCTGTTCGGGCGCAATCGCACGCTGTGGGCGTCGTGGGCGATCCGCGCGCCGGGCATGAACCTGTTCTTCAGCGGCGACAGCGGCTACTTCCCCGGCTTCGCCGAGATCGGCGAGCGGCTCGGGCCGTTCGATGTGACCTTGATCGAATGCGGCGCCTACGACCCGCTCTGGGCCGGCGTGCACATGCTGCCGGAGCAGACCGTGCAGGCGCATCTGGATGTGCGTGGACGCTGGTTGCTGCCGATCCACAACAGCACCTTCGATCTGGCCTTCCACGATTGGAACGAGCCGTTGGAGCGGGTGGTGGCCGCAGCACAGGCGCAGGGCGTGGCGATTTCCACGCCGCTGCTTGGGCAGGCGGTGGATGCGGCTTCGCCGCCGCCGGTGGAGCGTTGGTGGCGCGGTCCGGCGGAAGCGGACCGGTCGCCGTCATCGCTGGTGGTCAGTGCGGAGCCGGAGCCGGCAGAGGGAATGCCACGCTGATACCCAGGCCCTGGCCGCCGATGCCGTCGGCGGCGCGCAGGGTCGCGCCGTGGCGGCCGGCGATGCGGGTCACCAGCGACAGCCCGATCCCGCTGCCGCGTTCGCCATTGCCGTTGCTGCCGCGGAAGAAGCGCTCGAAGATGCGCTCGCGCTCGGTGGCGACCACGCCCGGGCCGTTGTCGCGCACGCACAGCTGCGAATAGCCATCGGCGACGTGGCAGTCGATCTCGATACGCGCGCCTTCGCCGGCATAGCGCACCGCGTTGTCGATCAGGTTGCGCACCAGGATGCCGAGGTCGTCCAGATTGCCGCGCACCGGGGTCTCGCTGGCGGTCACCGACAACACCTGGCGCCGGCGCGAGGCCATGCCCTCGAACTCGCGCGCGACCATCGTCACCACCTCGGCCAGCTCCACCGTGCTGTCGTCGCGGTTGCGCTGCGAGGCTTCCAGACGCGCCGAATCGAGCAACTGCTGGGCCAGTCGCGAGGTGCGCTCGATGCCGCCGGTCAGGCGCTGCAACGCGAGCTGCGCTTCGTCACGGGTGTCGGCGTGCATGGCCAGCTCGGCCTGGGTCAGCAACGCCGCCAGCGGGGTGCGGATCTCGTGTGCGGCGTCGGCCAGGAACTGGCGCTCGCTCTGCATCGCCTCGCCCAGGCGCGCGAGCAGGGCGTTGAAGGATTCCACCAGCGGCAGGATTTCGCGGGTGATGCCGTCGGTCGGCAGCGGGGTCAGGTCGAGCGATTCGCGCCGCGCCATGTCACCGCGCAGCCGATCGATCGGGCGCAGGCTCCAGTGCACCGCCAGCCAGGTCACCGCGACCAGCGCCAGCAGCGCGATCAGCGCGTAGAACAGCCCGGCGCCGGCCCAGTAGCGCAGCTCGGCCTGCACCTGCGATTGCGCCAATCCGGTCTGCACCTGCACCCGGCCTTCGGCATCGCTGACGGCGTACACCCGCCACTGGTCGTCGGTGCTGCGGCTATGGCCGAAGCCGGGCAGGAAATCCGCCTTCAGCGGCGTCGCCGGCGCGCGCTGCGAGGCGACCACTTGTTCGTGCCCGGTCAGCGTCCAGACCTGGAACTGCAGCTTGTCGAACTTCTGCATCGACACCACCGCCTGGTCCGACGGCAGCCGCAACCGGCTTGATTCGCCGATGCCGGCGATGTCGCGCGGCATCGACAGCAGAATCTGTTCGGCGACCTCGCGCAGCATCAGATCGCTTTGATGACTCTGCTGGCGCGACATCTGCACGTAGCTGCACGCCAGCCACGCCAGCCAGCCGAGCAGCAGCACCGCCATGATGGCCTTGAGCAGCTTGAGCTTGAGCGAGCGATGGCGCATGTCAGCCGATCCGGTAGCCGATGCCGTGGACGGTGGCGATGAACTCATCGCCGAGCTTGCGCCGCAGCTGGTGCACGTATACCGCGATGGTGTTGCTCTCGATGGTGCCGTCACCGCCGTAGACCAGGGTTTCCAGCATCTCGCGCGGGACCGTGCGGCCGCGTCGTTCCATCAGCGCCAGCAGCGTGCGGTACTCGTTGGTGCCGAGCCGGATCGGTTCACCGTCGCGGCTGACCGTGCGCGAGGCCGGGTCCACGCTGACATCGCGCCAGGACAGCTGCGGCGTCACCCGGCCCTGCGCACGGCGCACCAGCGCGCGCAGCCGCGCGCACAGCTCATCGCTCTGGAACGGCTTGACCAGATAGTCGTCGGCACCGGCATCCAGGCCGCTGACGCGGTCGCTGAGGCGGTCGCGCGCGGTGACGATCAATACCGGGGTGGCGTCGTAGCGCTGGCGCATCCCGCGCAGCACGTCCAGCCCGGAACCGTGCGGCAGGCCCAGGTCCAGCAGCACCGCGTCGTAGGCGTGATCGACCAGCGCCAGACGCGCGGCGGTGACGTCCTCGGCGCGATCGACCTGCCAGCCGTCACGGACCAGCGCGGCGGCGACCGCGTCGCCGAGCATGCGGTCGTCTTCGACGAGCAGGACCTGGGACAAGGCGTGAATCCGGGAGGCTTAGTAGCCGGGGATAGTAGGACGGAAGCTTTAAGGAGTTCTTAAACAGCCCGGTTTGTGCTGGCGGGTGGTCCTTGTGGGAGGGCCTTCATCGAGGGACTTTCCTGTGGGAGGGACTTCAGTCCCGACGCTTTCCCGGGAAAGCGTCGGGACTGAAGTCCCTCCCACAAAGGCCTCGCTCCGGCGGGCTGGACTTGTCGAACACGAACAGGGCCTTCGTAAATCACAGCGCGCGCGCCGATAATGCGCGGGTGAGCAATACCCCTGAATCCGTGCAGATCCTGCACCTCGACGATGCCCTGGCCGTGGTCGACAAGCCGGCCGGCCTGATGGTCCACGACAGCAAGCTGGCGCGCGGCGAGGACGATTTCCTCGCCGACCGGCTGCGCGAACAACTGGGCCGGCCGATCTTCCTGATCCACCGGCTCGACCGTGCCACCAGCGGCTGCCTGCTGCTGGCATTCGACCGCGACGCGGCCAGCGCGCTCGGCAAGGCCTTGATGGGCGGCGAGGTCGAGAAGGATTACCTGGCGGTGTGCCGCGGCTGGCCGGCCGAGGAGGCGTTCACGGTCGATCACGACCTGGACGGCGGCCCCGGCAAGCCCCAGAAGAAGCCGGCGATCACCCATTTCCAGCGGCTGGCGACCGGCGAATTGCCGGTGCCGTCGACGGGTTTCGAGACCTCGCGCTACGCGCTGCTGCGCTGCCAGCCGCAGACCGGGCGCTTCCGCCAGATCCGCCGCCACCTCAAGCACCTGTCGCATCACCTGATCGGCGATACCAGCCACGGCGACGGCCGCCATAACCGCACATTCCGCATGTTGGGCGTGCATCGCATGCTGCTGCACGCCGAGCGGCTGGCGTTCCCGCATCCGTCCGGTGGCCGCATCGAGGTGCGTGCGCCGGTGGATGCGGAGTTCGGTAAGGCCTGCGATCTGTTCGGTTGGAAGGTCTGAGCGCCCAAACCATTCGTCATCCCCGCGCAGGCGGGGATCCAGCGGCTTTCCTTGCCTGCACCGCTCAAGTCGCGGGGTCTCCGATCCCCGGCCCTCGCGCATGGCACTCGGGCGTTCGGGCGGGCGAGAGCCAATGGCTCGCTGGCGGCCCGCCCTCACCCCCGCCTGCGCGGGGATGACGGAGGGGGAAAGCTCCGCTCTGGGGCGTCGTGATTACTTCGCTTGCGCCGCCGGCGCCGGCTCGTTGGCGATCGCCTGCAGGTCCTTCTGCAGGTTGACGAACATTGGCTGCATCTTCTGCTGGATCGCCACCATCAGGTTCTGCATCAGCGCCGGGGTTTTGTCGAGCAGGCTCTGGCCGGCCGGGCTCTCGTAGAACTCGGCCATCGCCAGCACGTCCTCGCGCGAGAACGATTGCTTGTAGAGGTCCACGTACAGCGGCCGCATCTGCGACCACGACAGCGCCTGGCGCAGGGTTTCGCGGGTGCGTGCCTGGATCCGCTCCAGCTTGTCCTTCTGCTCGGCGCTGAGTGGGCGCTGCGCAGCCAGCTGCTCGAACTGCTGGCGCTGCATCGCCTCGATCTGCGGCAGCATCGTGTCGAGCATGTTCTGCGCACGCGAGGCCGACAGCAGCCGGTTGACGTCGGCGTCGCTGGGCGGGGCGGCCAGTGCCAGCGGCGCGGCGGCGGCCAGCGCGACGGTCAGGCACAGGCGCACGGCCAGGGCGCGCAGCGGGCGGAATCGGGACTTGGTCATCGGAGCATCCTGCGGAATGAGCGAGGCGGCAGGATAACGCCGCCGGCCGCGCGGCCCTATCGGGGAGTGGGCCCGGCCCGGTCCCGCGCCGGCCGGGACCGGAACTACGTCCTGACACCGAGGGCCGATACAATCGGCACATGGGGTACGCACCAATCCACATCGATGCCACCTTGGCGATTCCGGAGACGGAGATCGTCGAGCGCTTCGTGCGCGCGTCCGGCGCCGGTGGCCAGAACGTCAACAAGGTCGCCACCGCGGTCGAGCTGCGCTTCGACGTGGCCGGCTCGCCGTCGCTGCCCGAGCCGCTGCGCGCGCGCCTGCTGGCCCGGCGCGACCGCCGGCTCACCGACGAGGGCGTGCTGGTGATCGACGCACAGCGCTTCCGCACCCAGGACCGCAACCGCGAGGATGCGCGCGCACGCCTGGCCGAATTCATTGCCGGCAGCCTGTCGGTTCCCAAGCGACGGATCGCGACCAAGCCTTCCCGCGCCGCCAAAGCGCGCCGCCTCGACGCCAAGCGCGGGCGCGGTGACATCAAGCGCGGGCGTTCATCGCCCAACGTGGAGTGAAAGTGAGTCAGACCGTCCCGCCGTTGCCGCCCACGGCACCGCTTGACCCCCTGCAGCAGCCGATCCCGCCGAACATGCCGCTCGCGCATGGCCGGTTCGGGCGCTGGCTGGGCCGCACCGCGCTGCGCCTGACCGGCTGGAAGATCGTCGGGCGGCTGCCCGACCTGTCCAAGCTGGTGATGATCGTGGCGCCGCATTCGTCCAACTGGGACGGCTTCCTCGGCTTTGCGGCCAAGTTCGCGCTCGGCTTCGGGGTCAAGGTGCTGGGCAAGGCCAGCCTGTTCTGGTGGCCGCTGGGGCCGCTACTCAAGCGCCTGGGCGCGATCCCGATCGACCGCAGCCTGCCGCAGGGCACGGTCGGGCAGGCGATCCGGCTGATCCGCGGCTCCGACAAGCTGTGGTACGTGCTGACCCCGGAAGGCACCCGCAAGCGCGTGGAGCAGTGGAAGGCCGGCTTCTGGAAGATCGCCAAGCATGCCGGCGTGCCGATCCTGCCGGTGTATTTCGATTATCCGAGCAAGACCATCGGCCTCGGCGAGCCGTTCTGGCCGGGCGAGGACATGGAGGCGGACATCGCCGCGATCCGGGTCTGGTACCGGCCGCGCATGGGCAAGAATCGCGGCACTGTCTGAAGCATGAAAAAAACCGGCCCCAGGGCCGGTTTTTTTGTTGCGTCGACCGGGCTATTGGCGACTACCGCCGAAATCCAGGCTGTATTGCAGGTACATGCTGCGTCCCACCGAGTCGTACCAGGCGATGTCGTAGTACGGATAGGCGCTGTAGGTGGGGTCCTTCGGCGGCATCTTGTCGAACAGGTTGTCCACCGCCAGCGACAGCCGCGAGCGTGGGTTGATCCGGTACTGCAGCGAGGCGTTGTAGCGCCAGGTCGCGGGGATCCACGGGTTGTCGCCGCTGTCCGGGTCGTAGCTCTGGTCATAGGCGACGTAGCTGGGCAGCTTGCCCAGGCGCTGGCCGTAAAGCGTGGTGGTCCAGGCGCCACGCTCCCATGACAGCGTCACGCCGGTCTTGGTGCGCGGGATGTCGTAGCCGCTGTTGATCGCGAACTCGTCGATGGTTTCATCGCCGGCATAGACCTGGATGTCGTGCGTGTGCACCCAGGTGTGGCTGCCGCTCAGGCGGAACGTGCCGATCGCGGTGTCGAGCCGGTAGTGCAGGCTCAGGTCCAGGCCGTTGGTGCGTTCGCGCGCGATGTTGATCGGGTTGACGTACACGCCGTAGAGCGTGCCATCGCTCAGTCGTGTCACCCGCGCCAGTGCGTCCACGCAGGTCGGCGAAGCGGCGTCGAGGTCGCCCAATCGGCAATCGGCCTCGTTGCGCAGGATCGCGTCCACGCGCATGTCCTGCACCTGGTTGCGCATGTCGATGTCGAACCAGTCCAGCGACACGTCGAAGTTCGCGATTGGCGAATACACCACGCCGGCAGTCCACGAGGTGCTGGTTTCCGGTTTCAACTTCTTGTTGCCGGAGCGGCCGCGGATGATGTTTTCGTCGCCATAGCTGCAATCGCTGTAGCTCTCGTCCGGCTCCTCGCTGCGGCAGCGGTAGTAATCCACGCCCGAGGTTTCATCGTTGCCGGGACCGGCGAACACGTAATGCAGGTCGGGCGCGCGGAACGCGGTGCCGTAGGAGCCGCGCAGCAGCAGTGATTGCACCGGGCGCCATTCCACACCGGCGCTCCAGGTCGGTTTGTCGATGGTGCTGCCGGCGAAGCGGTACTGGTCGTAGCGGCCGGCCACGCTCAGGTTGAGCGTTTCCAGCACCGGCATGCGCAGCTCGCTGGCCACCGCCCAGCGGTTGCGGCTGCCGCGGCCGTCGGAGTCCTTCCAGCTGTAGTAGTAATACTGCGTCGCCAGCGGATCGGGATTGAGCTGGTAAGCCTGCTGGCCGACCTCGGCGGTGGCCGACAGGCCGGCCTCGCCGCCGGGCAGCTTGAACAGCGATGGATGGGTCGCGGTGAAGGCGAGCGTGTCGTTGCGCGATTTCGGGTGGTAGTCGCTGCGTGCGGTGATGCTGTCGTACTCGGCACGGCTCAGCGGCGTATACAGGCGGGTCGGATCGGCGTCGTGGATCTCGTAGCCGGAGTCCTCGTCGATGCCGAGCGATTCGCCGAGGAACAGCGCGTTGGCCTTGGCCGCGATCACCTGCGGCCAGCTGATCCGCGACTGGTACTGCGAGTGGCTCAGCGAGGCTTCCCAGTCCCAACTCTGGCCGAAGCTGCCGGCCAGGCCGGTGGTCAGGCTGAAGGTCTTCTGGGTGCTGCGGATCATGCCGTTGCCGAGTCCACCCATCTCCTCGGGCGAAAACTGACGCTGCCAGTACTCCACCTGGTCGGTGGCGTGGTTGTAGAAATAGCCTTCCTCGTTGCCGTCGGTGGCCTGGTAGCTCCACGACAGCACGTCGCGAAACAACGCGACCTTGTGATAACCCAGCTGCACGTCGGCAAACCAGCGGATGCCGTTGCCGAAGTCGTAGTTGAGCGAGGCGTAGCCGTTCAGGCCGCGGCGCTGACTGAGGATGGTGCCGTAGCCGATCGCGCGATCGCTGCCGCAGTAGTAGCCGGGGCCGTAGTCGTCGAGCGCGTCGTCCCATTCGCCGTAGCGCGGACGCGAGGCGTGGTAGGTGCTGCCCTTGTTGAGCGAGGCCAGCCCGGCGCAGGTGTCCGCGCCGGGATCGAGGTAGGTGTCGTAGTAGTCGGTGCGCAGGAATCCACGCCGGGCGATGCGGCCGCTGGCGACCGGCGAATCCTGGCTGGAATCCTGGATCGCGCGTTCGTATGCCCACAGCGGTTTCTGATACGTGAGTTCGGCGCCGAACACGCTGTCGAACGCGCCCCGGCTGAAACCGGTGGAGAGCGTGACGTCATAAGACTCGCCACCACCACGCCGGGTGTCGCCGTAACGCAGGTCGAGATGGGTGCCGTCGATCTTCTTCTTGAGGATGAAATTGACCACGCCGGCGATCGCATCCGAGCCGTACACCGCCGAGGCGCTGCCGGTCAGCACCTCGATGCGGTCGATCATCCCGAGCGGGATGTTGGACACATCGGTGAAGTTGCTGCGGCCCTTGAACGGCATCGGGAAGTCGGCGATGCGGCGGCCGTTGACCAGCACCAGCGTGTGGTTGGGGCCGAGTCCGCGCAGGTCCACCTGCTGCGCACCGGGCGAGAAATCCGCGCCGCTGGCCGATTGCTGGCTCTGGGTCTCACCGCCGTTCTGGGTCATCGCCTTGAGCACGTCCGGCACGCTGGTGAAGCCGCTGGCCTGGATCTGCTCGGAGGTGATCACCGCCACCGGCGCCGGGCCTTCCACCTGCGCGCGCGGGATGCGTGAGCCGGTGACCTGCAAGGTCTGCAGCTCGGTCGGTGCCGGTGCTTCGGTCGTGGCGGCGGCGGGTACCGGCACGGGCTTGGGCGGCGGTGGCGGCGTGCTGCTCTGGCGCACGATCAGCACCGCGCCGGAGGGATCGCGTTTTGCCGCCCAGCCGGTGCCGCGCAGCAACTGATCGAGCGCCTGCTGTGGATTGGCGGCGCCGTGGCTGCCGGAGGTGCGCACGCCCTTGAGCTGATCGGCGCGATAGACGAACTGGCTGCCGGTCTGGCGCGCCAGCGTATCCAGCGCGGTCGCCAGCTCGCCGGCCGGTACTTCCGTCACCGCCTGTGCCTGCGCGGCCAGCGCCGCCGAACAGGCAAGACCCAGCAGCACACCCCGGTATGCATTGCGCATCGTGTTTTCCCCTGCGGCGCCGGCTCGTGGCGCCTTCCAATGTGCCGGGACGAACGAGACGCCGCGATCCCTACGTCCGGCTGCAGACGTGCAGCTCGATGCGCTGCTGGGTACGCGTGGTGCAGACCGGGAAGCCCTGTTCGAGCAGGCGCACGAAACCGTCGAGGTTGTCCCAGCGGAACTGCCCGCCGATCGGCAGCGCGCCGGTGCCGGCGTCGGTCACCACCAGCTGTTGGTGGTTGTAGCGGTTGAACTCGGCGGCGGCCTCGGCCAGCGGGGTGTTGCGGAAGGCGAGCAGGCCGCTGCGCCAGTCGAGGTAGCGCTCGGCCTCGGCGACGCTGAGGCGGCGTACCTGCACGCCGTGCGCATCGGCCTGCGCGACGCTGCCGGCCGGCAGCAGTGCCGCACCGGGCGTGGCCGGATCGTCCAGTCGCACCGTGCCCTCGGTGACCACCACGCGCACGCCATCGCCCTGATCGTCGCGACGCACCGCATAGCGGGTGCCGACCGCCACCGCCTGGCGGCTGCCGGCAGCGACCACGAACGGGCGGCTGCGGTCGTGTGCCACTTCGAAAAACGCCTCGCCGCGTTCCAGCGCGATGTGCCGTTCGCCGCGCGAGTAACTCACCGCGATCCGGCTATCACTGCTGAGTGTGGCGCGCGAGCCGTCATCCAGTTGCAGCGTGCGGGTTTGCCCGAGTGCGCTCTCGAATGACTGCGCCGGTATCGGCGCGGTGTACAGGCGCTGGCCGGTGATGCCGAGGGCAAGCACCGCGCAGGCCGCCAACGCGAATCCGATGCCGACGAAACGCCGCCGCCGTGGCCGCACGCCCGTACGCGCGGCGAAACGGGCGGCGAAACGGGCGGCGCGCAGATCGGGCACGGCCGCGACAGGCAGCGGATCGGGTGGTGCCAGCGCGCGCAGCCGCACGGTTTCTTCCCACGCCGATTGCAGTCGCAGCCAGGCAACGCGATGCGCCAGTGCCGCGTCCAGCCAGGCGTCGAGCGCGGCCTGATCGAGCGCGCTCCAGCTGTCCGCATCGTGCCGCGCCAGCCAGGCCGCGGCCTCCTGCTCAATCTGCCGATGGCTTGGCATGCGAACGTGCTCGTGCGGTGGCGTGCGGGCTGCCGGCCGGCTCGGCGGCGGTGCCGTGGAAACGGTCGGCGATCAGCCGCGTCGCACGCGCGATGTGTTTTTCCACGGTCTTCTCGCTGATACCCAGACGCATGGCGACCTCCTTCTGCGACAGTTCCTCGACCCGGCGCAGCCAGATCACCTCGCGGCAACGCTCCGGCAACGCCTCCAGCGCCTCGGCCAGCCGCCCCAGCAACTGGCGGCCGCCACACCAGCGTTCCGGCGAGGCCTCATCCACCAAGACGTTCAAGTCATCGAAATCACCCACCGGCTCGATCGACACCACCCGCGCGCGGCGGCGGCGATCGCTCATCAGATGGCGCGCGGTGGTGAACAGGAACGACTTGGGCGAGGTTGGCAGCGCGCGTGAGGCGGCCTCGTAGACGCGCACGTAGGTCTCCTGGCGCAGGTCGTGGACCTCGTCGCGCTGCGGCCAGCTGCGCAGCAGATAACGGGTCAGCGCGGCCTCGTGGACCAGCACCTGCTGCACGAACCAGTCGTCGAGGGGGGAGCGCATAGTGGTCACCATAGCCGATGATCGGGATCGCAACGGGGGAAATCGCTGCGTCGTTCGTCCTGTCATCCAGGGCCATCGCGGCCGTCCTTTCATCGATGGAGATCGAACATGAAGCTTCGTGTGGGCAAGATCGGCTGGCTGTGCGTGCTGTGGCTGCTGCCGTGGTTGGCGTTGGCGGCGGCTCCCGGTTACGAGCGCTATCTGGTCGGCGATCGCAAAGCGCCCACGCACGCCAAGACGGCTCCCGGTCTGCTGCTGATGGGGGGCGGCGACCGCAACCACGGTGCGCTGCGCTGGTTCTTCGACAAGGCCGGGCACGGCCACATCGTGGTGTTGCGCGCCTCGCTGGGTGGCGAGATCGGCGAGGAGTTCTATCGCGAGGTCGGCGGCGTCGCCTCGGTGGAGACGTTCGTCCTGCATGATCGTGAGCAGTCCTATGACAAGCAGCTGCTGCACGCGCTGGCCAATGCCGACGGCATCTTCATTGCCGGCGGCGACCAGTCGCGTTACGTGAGGTACTGGCGCGGCACGCCGGTGGCGAAAGCGCTGGACGCGCATGTGCGCGCCGGCAAGCCGCTGGGCGGTACCAGCGCCGGGCTGGCGATGCTGGGCGAGTACCTGTACGGCGCGATGGACGGCGGCAGCCTGAGCAGCGCCCGTGCGCTGGCCGATCCGCTCGGCGAGGCGACCACGATCGAGACCGGCTTCCTGCACCTGTCGTTGCTGAAGGGCGTGATTACCGACACCCACTTCCGCGAGCGCGATCGCCTGGGCCGGCTGTTCGCTTTCCTCGCCAAGGCCGAAACTGAAGCAGGTCATCCGCTACTCGGCCTCGGCGTGGACGAGAGCGCGGCGTTGGCGGTGGAGGGAGACGGCAGCGCCCGTGTGTATGCCACCGATCCGCAGGGTGGCGCGTGGCTGGTC
Source organism: Pseudomonas sp. GW821-FHT07E12 (assembly GCF_058986605.1). Taxonomy (NCBI): domain Bacteria; kingdom Pseudomonadati; phylum Pseudomonadota; class Gammaproteobacteria; order Pseudomonadales; family Pseudomonadaceae; genus Pseudomonas; species Pseudomonas sp. GW821-FHT07E12. Next base: position 13,875 of record NZ_JBYSVX010000043.1, read on the forward strand.
AAGGGGGGATTGCCGCCGCAGCGCAGCGAGCAACCGCTGGAACTGTCAGCGACGCAGGTGTTGCGGATCGGAACCGGGTCGGTGCTGCACCTGCCGGACGGCCGTGTCGATGCGCCGCTGGCGGTTTCCAACTACGCCGCGCATGACGGCGTGCTGCGTCTCGTCGGCGGTACCAAGCTGGTGATCCATGGTGGCGCCGGCGTGACCCGTGGCGATCTGAACCCGCAGGAAGAAGCTGAAGCCCGCGCCGTGCTCGAACGCGCGTTGCGGGCTGGCAATACGGTGCTGGCGCAGGGCGGCACTGCGGTCGATGCGGTGGCCGCGACGATCACCGTGCTGGAGGACGCGCCGCAGTTCAACGCCGGCAAGGGTGCGGTGTTCACCCACGATGGCCGCAATGAACTGGACGCGGCGATCATGGACGGCGCCAGCGGCAAGGCCGGCGCGGTGGCCGGCGTGCATCGGGTCAAGAACCCGATCCAGCTCGCACGTGCGGTGATGGATAAATCCCAGCACGTGATGCTGGTCGGCGACGGCGCCGAAGTCTTCGCCAGACAGCAGGGCATCACCCTGGTCGATCCGTCCTATTTCCGTACCGAAAAACGCTGGCAGCAATTGCAGAAGGCGCTGAAGGAGGAGGCCTCCGGCCAGGCGCATGCCGATCTGGAAACCGCCAAGCATTTCGGCACCGTCGGTGTGGTGGCGCTGGACAAGCAGGGCCAACTCGCCGCCGGCACCTCCACCGGCGGCATGACCAACAAGCGCTACGGCCGGGTCGGCGACTCGCCGATCATCGGCGCCGGCACCTACGCCAACCCCCAATGCGCGGTGTCCGGCACCGGCTGGGGCGAGTTCTATATCCGCGCGGTGGCGGCCTACGACATCTGCGCACGGGTGAAGTACGCCGGCCAGTCGCTGGCACGCGCGGCCGACGAGGTGATCGACCGGCAGATTCCCAAGGCCGGCGGCGACGGCGGCGCGATCGCGATGGACTCGCAGGGCAACATCGCCTTCCCGTTCAATACCGACGGCATGTACCGCGGCTGGATCGACGGCGACGGGGAGCCGCACGTGGCGATCTTCAAGGGCGAGGAGCTATGAGTTAAGGCCGGGATTGGGGATTGGGGATGATCGGCCTTCGGCTGCTGTGAAGCGTTTCGGGGATTCGTAAAAGCGTGCCGCCCTTCCAATCCCCGATCCCGCCGCTGTTGTGGGAGGGACTTCAGTCCCGACAGGGCTTTACTGGTAAAGCCCTGTCGGGACTGAAGTCCCTCCCACAAATGAAGCCTCAACAACTACCGGATAGGTAATCGAGGTCAAGAGCTTTTACGATTCCCCATTCCCCATTCCCAGCTCTTCCGGCACATGCCGCCCAAAGCGAAACCGGGTAGCGTGCGCGCCTATCGCCGTCACCCCCTGATTCCCAGGAGTTTCATCCCATGTCGCGTACCGTCCTACTGGCCGCCGCCATCAGCCTGGCGCTGGCCGCCTGTTCCGGAAAAGAGTCCCCCGCCGTGCCCGAGAAGACCGCCACCGCCCAGCAGACCCCGGATGCCGCGCCGAACCCGCTGCTGACCGCCAGCACGCTGCCGTTCCAGGCGCCGCCGTTCGACAAGATCCAGGACAGCGACTACCTGCCGGCGTTCGAGCAGGGCATGACCGAGCACCTGGCCGAGGTCCGCAAGATCGCCGACAACCCCGCGCCGGCCGATTTCGCCAACACCATCGAGGCGCTGGAGCGCTCGGGCGAGACCCTGACCCGCGTCTCGCGCATCTTCTTCGGCCTGGTGCAGGCTGATACCAACGACGCCCGCCAGAAGATCCAGGAAGAGGTCGCGCCCAAGCTGGCCGCCCACCAGGACGAGATCAGCCTGGATCCCAAGCTGTTCGCGCGCATCAAGTCGATCTACGACCAGCGCGACACGCTGAGCCTGGATCCGGAGCAGAAGCGTCTGGTCGAGCGCGACTACCTGGAGTTCGTCCGCGCCGGTGCGCAGCTCTCCGACGTCGACAAGGACACCCTGCGCAAGCTCAACGTCGAAGAAACCACGCTCGCCACCCAGTTCCACACCAAGCTGGTCGCCGCGACCGCCGCCGGTGCGGTGGTGGTCGATGACAAGGCCAGGCTGGACGGCCTGAGCGATGGCGACATCGCCGCCGCCGCGCAGGACGCGCAGTCGCGCAAACTCGACGGCAAGTACGTGCTGTCGCTGCAGAACACCACCCAGCAGCCGGTGCTGGCCTCGCTGAAGGATCGCGACCTGCGCACGCAGGTGCTGCAGGCCTCCGAGACCCGCACCGAGAAGGGTGACGGCAACGACACCCGCCAGACCATCCAGCGCCTGGCCCAGCTGCGCGCGCAGAAGGCCAAGCTGCTCGGCTTCGACAGCTATGCCGCCTACAGCCTGGGCGACCAGATGGCCAAGGTGCCGGATGCAGCGCTGAAGCTGCTGACCGACACCGTGCCGGCCGCCACCGCCAAGGCGCGCAGCGAGATCGCCGAGATGCAGAAGGTGGTCGACGCGCAGAAGGGCGGCTTCAAGCTGACCGCGTCCGATTGGGACTTCTACGCCGAGCAGGTGCGCAAGGCCAAGTACGACCTGGACGAGTCGCAGATCAAGCCGTACTTCGAACTGGACAACGTGCTGAAGAACGGCGTCTTCTACGCCGCCACCCAGCTCTACGGCATCACCTTCAAGGAACGCACCGACATCCCGACCTACCACGCGGACATGAAGGTGTACGAGGTGTTCGACAAGGACGGCACCTCGCTGGCGCTGTTCTACACCGACTACTTCAAGCGTGACAGCAAGTCCGGTGGCGCCTGGATGGACGTGTTCGTCGAGCAGGACGGCCTCACCGGTGCCAAGCCGGTGGTCTACAACGTCTGCAACTTCACCAAGCCCGCCCCGGGCCAGCCGGCGCTGCTGAGCTTCGACGACGTCACCACGATGTTCCACGAGTTCGGCCACGCGCTGCACGGCATGTTCTCGAAGGTGAAGTACCCGTCGATCGCCGGCACCAGCACCTCGCGTGACTTCGTCGAGTTCCCCTCGCAGTTCAACGAGCACTGGGCGAGCGATCCGAAGGTATTCGCCAACTACGCCAAGCACTACCAGACCGGCGAAGCGATGCCGCAGGCGCTGGTCGACAAGATCCGCAAGGCACGCACCTTCAACCAGGGCTACGCGACCACCGAGTACCTGTCGGCCGCACTGCTCGACCTGGCCTGGCACACCCTGCCGGCCGACGCGCCGCTGCAGGACGTGGACAAGTTCGAAGCCGACGCGCTGAAGAAGTTCAAGGTCGACCTGGCCGAAGTCCCGCCGCGCTACCGCACCAGCTACTTCGACCACATCTGGGGCGGCGGCTATTCGGCCGGCTACTACGCCTACTTCTGGTCGGAAGTGCTCGACGACGACGCGTTCGAGTGGTTCAAGGAAAACGGCGGCCTGACCCGCGCCAACGGCGATACCTTCCGCGACAAGATCCTCTCGCGCGGCAATACCGTCGAGCTGGCCGACCTCTATCGCCAGTTCCGCGGCAAGGATCCGAGCGTGGAACCGCTGCTGGAAAACCGTGGCTTGAAGTAAGTCTGCTGAAAACTGTGTGCGGTCAGCCGTCGTCCCCGCGGAGGCGGGGACCCAGCGACTTCAGCTTCGCAAGTGAAGGCATAGCGCCCGCCAGTGCGGGCGCTGTGAAACAGACGGGATGGCGCTCAACGCCATCCCGTTTCTGTCTGCGCGGGTCATGACGATCGTCACTGGCCGCAGGCATGGGCCTGATCGATGCTGCGACGAACACCACGTCGGAGCCGGCCATGCACACATCCGAACAACCGAATCGCTGGCACAAGATCCGCCATTGGTTGCGCCGCGAGGCCTTGCCGCTGGCGGTGATGATCCTGCTGATGACCGCCGCGCGCTCCTCCTTCGCCAACCACTACTACGTGCCCAGCGGCTCGATGCAGCCGACGCTGCAGCCGGGCGATCGCGTGGCGGTGGACATGAGTGCGTATGGCCTGCGCCTGCCGTTCACCGAACGCGTCGTGATCGCGCGCGGCCGGCCGCAACGCGGCGACGTTGCCATATTCGATTCTCCGCACGACGGCACCCGCTTGATCAAGCGCGTGGTCGCCGTGGCTGGCGATCGCGTCGATGTGCGCGTAGGGCATCTGTACATCAATGGCGAGCCGCTGGCGGCTGATCAGAGCGGCTTGAGCGAGCGCTTCGGCGAGCGCACCGCGCAACTGGACCTGGACGACGGCGGTGGTCCGGACCTGACCGATGTGGTGGTGCCGCCGGGCAAGGTACTGGTGTTGGGTGACCATCGCGGCAACAGCTTCGACGGTCGCTTCTTCGGCTTCGTCGATGCCGATCGGATCTATGGTAAGGCGCTGGCGGTTTATTACCGCAGTGGTGAAGGATTGGAGTGGGCGCGGCTGTAAGGGCGCAGTCTGACGTGAGGTAGCCATCCTCCAGACCCGTCATCCCCGCTTTCGCGGGGATGACGATAGGAAGCACCGGAGGCCCGTGCCCATTGACACCCTCACCCCTGCGACCACACCGCCCACGCATAACCATCCGGATCGGCGAACTGAAAACGACGTCCGCCTGGGAAGTCGAACACCTCATGCGTGAGACGTCCACCTGCGCGCTCGACCGAAGTTTGGGTCGCGACAAGATCGTCTGAATACAGCACCACCAGCGGCCCGCCCGGCTGCGGCACGCCGTGGAAAAAGCCGCCGCTCAAACGGCCATCGCGGAACTCGCAGTAGTCCGGGCCGTAATCCTGAAAACTCCAGCCAAAGGCGTCACCGAAGAAACGCTTGGACTTGGCAATCGAGGCGACGGCGTATTCCAGATAGTCGATGCGATGGTGCGCGTCGGGGCGGGGCTGAGTCATGCGTGATGTCCGGTAGGATGACGCCACCAGTATCGTGATCTCACCACGTGCTGGCATGTGAAAAAAGCCGGTTGAACGCACGACGCCAATCACCGCTCCGACGGCCCACTCTCGTCATAGCTGCGCGGTGCAAACAGATCAGGCTGGATCAGCTCAATGAAAGCGCGCGCCTGCGGTGACAGGAACTTGCCCTTGCGCACCACCACACCGTAGCTGCGGGTCGGGAACCAGTCCTTCAGCGAGCGCATCGCCAGCTTGTCGCGGTCGGCCTCGGTCAGGCAGATCGCGGTGACGATCGAGATGCCCATGCCCATCGCCACGTACTGCTTGATCACCTCCCAGCCGCCGACTTCCAGCGCCACCGTGTACGGCACGCGGTTCTGCTGGAACACCAGATCCACCAATCGATAGGTGACCTGGCGCTTGGGCGGCAGGATCAGCGGATAGGGCGAGAGGTCCTGCAAAGTCAGGCGTGGCTTGCCGGCCAGCGGATGGTCGGGCGGCGTGATCAGCACCTGCTCGAAGCGGTACACCGGGGCGTAGCTGAGGTCGGCCGGCACGTCGAGCATCGAGCCGACCGCCAGATCGACCGCGTCCTCGCGCAGCAGCTCGGTGCCGTCGGCGCTGATCGCGTTGTGCAGGGTCAGGCGCACGTCCGGATGGCGCGCGCGGAAGTTCTCCACGATCTTCGGCAGCAGGTACAGGATCGTCGAGCTGTTGGCGGCGATGTTGAGTTCGCCGGCATCCAGGCCCTTCACCTTGTCGCGGAAGCTGGCCTCCAGCCCGTCCAAGCTTTCGACCAGCGGCTGCGCCATTTCGTACAGCAACTGGCCCTCGCGGGTGGGGGTCAGGCGGCGGCCGACCCGCTCGAACAGGACCACTCCCAGCTCACGCTCCAGCGCCTGCAATTGCAGCGTCACCGCCGGCTGGCTGACGAAAAGTGCCTCCGCCGCACGCGAAACCGAGCCCAGCCGCACCGTCTGGCAGAACGCCCGCAGCGGCTTGAGGCGGTCGGATTTGTAGGAAAAACGCGGACTTGCGTCGGTCTTGGTGGTCATGGCGTTATCAATATAAGCCAGTTTTATATAAATCATTGACAAAACTGTTTTGTCAAATACATCGCACGGCGAGATGGTGGCACCCCCGCAGCCAGCGCAGGAAACCACCATGTCCGCCACCGCTTCTTTGGCGAGTCCCCCGCAGGACCACCGCACATCCATATCGGCGGTCTCTTCCATCCGTCCCGAACCCATCGAGCGCGCGACCCCCGGCCTGACCCTGACCACCCAGGTCGTCGGCCAGTCCGAACTGCTTCCGGCCGCCGCCGTGGGGTTGCTGGTGTCGCTGCACCGGGCGATCGAGCCGGAACGGCAGGCCCGGTTGGCCGCGCGCCGTGAGCGGCAGGCGTTCTTCGACCGCGGCGGGTTGCCCGACTTCCGCAGCGACACCGCCGCGATCCGCGCCGGCGACTGGCGCGTCGCCCCACTGCCGGCCGCATTGCAGGACCGCCGCGTCGAGATCACCGGCCCGACCGACCCGAAGATGGTCATCAACGCGCTGAACTCCGGCGCCAAGGTGTTCATGGCCGATTTCGAGGACTCGACCTCGCCGACCTGGAAGAACCTGCTGGCCGGCCAGCGCGCGCTGATCGGCGCGGTGCGCGGCGACCTGAGTTTCGAAACGCCGACCAAGCACTACGCGCTGCGGCCGTTCGAGGAGCAGGCGGTGCTGATCGTGCGCCCGCGCGGCTGGCACCTGGACGAGAAGCACGTGCTGATCGATGGCCAGCCGATCGGTGGCGGCCTGTTCGACGCGGCGCTGTTCGCCTTCCACAACGCCCGCGCGCTGATGTCCAAGGATCGCGGCCCGTACTTCTACCTGCCCAAGCTGCAGTCGATGGAAGAGGCGGCGCTGTGGGAAAGCGCGCTGTCGCACATCGAGGCGATGCTGGGCCTGCCGCACGGGCAGATGAAGGTCACCGTGCTGATCGAGACGTTGCCGGCGGTGTTCGAGATGGACGAGATCCTGTACGTCCTGCGCGACCGCATCGTCGGCCTGAACTGCGGTCGTTGGGACTACATCTTTTCCTACCTCAAGACCTTCCGTCGCCATGCCGACCGCGTGCTGCCCGAGCGTGGCCAGGTGACGATGACCCAGCCGTTCCTGAAGGCCTATTCGGAACTGCTGATCAAGACCTGCCACCGTCGTGGCGCCCACGCGATGGGCGGCATGGCCGCGCAGATCCCGATCAACCACGACGAGGCCGCCAACGAGCAGGCGATGGCGCGGGTGCGCGCCGACAAGCTGCGCGAAGTGACCGCCGGCCACGATGGCACCTGGGTCGCGCATCCGGCGCTGATCCCGGTGGCGAAGGCGATCTTCGACGAGCACATGCCGACGCCGAACCAGCACCAGGTGCTGCGCAACGACGTGCAGGCCGATCGCGACATCCTGATCGCACCGAGCGTGGGCACGATCAGCCGCGCCGGCTTCGAAGGCAACGTCGAAGTCTGCGTGCGCTATCTGGCGGCGTGGCTGGACGGCAACGGCTGCGTGCCGATCCACAACCTGATGGAGGACGCCGCCACCGCCGAGATCAGCCGCTCGCAGCTCTGGCAGTGGCTGCATACGTCAGGTCAGCACCTGGACGACGGCACCGCGATCGACCTGCCGCTGCTGGCGACGACGCTGCACAGCTTGCCGACCCGCCTGGGCAGCCAGACCGGCCTGCCCGGCGCGACGCGGATCGGTGAAGCGATCGCGCTGCTGGATCGGCTGAGCCGTGCTGACGAGCTGGTCGATTTCCTGACGTTGCCGGCTTATCGGCTGATTGATTGATTTCATCCCGTCATTCCCGCGAAAGCGGGAATCCATGGACTTTGCTTTTTGCCCTCCAGGTTCCGACATCGACATCGACGTCCCTGGATTCCCGCTTTCGCGGGAATGACGAGCAAAAGAAGCGCAGCACCCCATCCAACGGAGTACACACATGACCACCAAGCTGCCCACCGCCACCGAGATCCAGCACGACTGGGACACCAACCCGCGCTGGACCGGCATCACCCGCAACTACAGCGCCGAGGACGTCGTGCGCCTGCGCGGCACCGTCCACGTCGAGCATTCGCTAGCGCGCCTGGGCGCCGAGAAGCTGTGGCGCTACCTGCATGAAAAGGACTTCGTCAACGCGCTCGGCGCGTTGACCGGCAACCAGGCGATGCAGCAGGTCAAGGCCGGCCTCAACGCGATCTATCTGTCCGGCTGGCAGGTCGCCGCCGACGCCAACCTGGCCGGGCAGATGTACCCCGACCAGTCGCTGTACCCGGCCGACTCGGTGCCGGCGGTGGTCAAGCGCATCAACAACACCCTGCTGCGTGCCGACCAATTGCACCACGCCGAGGGCAAGGACGAGATCGACTTCCTGCAGCCGATCGTCGCCGATGCCGAGGCCGGTTTCGGCGGCGTGCTCAACGCCTTCGAACTGATGAAGGCGATGATCGAAGCCGGCGCCGCCGGCGTGCATTTCGAAGACCAGCTGGCCTCGGTCAAGAAGTGCGGCCACATGGGCGGCAAGGTGCTGGTGCCGACCCGCGAGGCGATCGAGAAACTCAACGCCGCGCGCCTGGCCGCCGACGTCATGAACGTGCCGACGATCCTGGTCGCCCGCACCGACGCCGAGGCCGCCGATCTGGTGACCTCCGACATCGACGCCAACGACCGCTCGCATACCACCGGCGAGCGTACCGTCGAAGGCTTCTACCGCACCCGCAACGGCCTGGACCAGGCGATCAGCCGCGGCCTGGCCTACGCGCCCTACGCCGACCTGATCTGGTGCGAGACCGGCAAGCCGGACCTGGCGTTCGCGCGCAAGTTCGCCGAGGCCATCCACGCCAAGTTCCCGGGCAAGCTGCTGGCCTACAACTGCTCGCCGAGCTTCAACTGGAAGAAGAACCTGGACGACGCCACCATCGCCAAGTTCCAGAAGGAGATCGCCTCCTACGGCTACAAGTTCCAGTTCATCACCCTGGCCGGCTTCCACAGCCTGAACTACTCGATGTTCAACCTGGCCCACGGCTATGCCCGCCGCCAGATGAGCGCCTTCGTCGAGCTGCAGGAGGCCGAGTTCGCCGCCGCCGACAAGGGCTTCACCGCAGTCAAGCACCAGCGCGAGGTCGGCACCGGCTACTTCGACGCCGTTACCCAGGCGATCCAGCAGGGCCAGTCCTCGACCACCGCGCTGAAAGGCTCGACCGAGGAAGAGCAGTTCCACGGAGACAAGGCCGCCTGAGCCGAAGTTGCTTCGCCCAATCCTTCTCCCGCCTGCGGGCCGGGGCGCGGAGCGAGGTGCCCCCAGGGGGCGGATGAGGGAGGGGTACGGGCGAAGCCTCGTGCAGTTGAAACATCGCAGGGCTTCGCCCCGTGCCCTCACCCCAACCCCTCTCCCGCACGCGGGAGAGGGGCTTTGATTGCTGACACTCGGCGCTGATCAGGCCCCGGCAAGCCTCATTCGATCTTGATACGCCCGGACCCATTTGCCGAACCTCTAAGACTTTAATGAGAGGAGGACCCCGTTTCTGTTCCATCGCCGGCGCTACGATCGTCGAGAATCCACCACGGCAATGAGTCTCATTTAATTCTGAGATTAAATGTGACGCCCGGGTGGACAGGGGTTTCAACTGCTATGATCAAGGACTGACTGGCAGTCTTCGCCAGCCGCGGGATGACGGGGATGACGTGCGATAGCGCGGTGCCGGGGTCGGCTGACCTTACCGGCCATATTGTCGACAAGCTGCCGAATGCCTTGCATGCGGTGTTGACCGCTGACGAATTGGCGTTGTTCGCCAGGTTCGGACGTGAGTGTGAGTTTCGCGCGGGCGACGTCATCTTTCGTCGTGGCGAGATCCAGACCCAGATGTATGTGTGCCTGCAAGGCGAGATCGACCTCGACTTCGGCGAAGACCTGATCGTCAAACACCTCAGCTCCGGGGAGTTCTTCGGCGAGCTGGGCCTGCTGATCGGCAACCACGCCCGCAGCGCCGATGCCGTGGCCGCGACCGCCTCGCGCCTGATCGAACTGGATCATCGCGATTTCCAGCGGCTGGTCGATTTCGATCCGGCGCTGATCGCGCACTTTCTCCGCCGCACGATCCTGCGCGTGGTCAACAACGAACAGCTGCTGATCCGTCAGTTGCGACGTCGCAACCACGACCTGGAGCAGGCGCTGGACAGCCTGCACGCGACCTCGCACCAGCTCAACCAGACCGAAGAGCTGGTGCGCACCGACGAACTGACCGGCCTGCACAACCGCCGCGGCCTGGCCCTGCACCTGCAGGAATGCCGCCGCAGTGGCCGCCAACCCGGTTTCGGCCTGCTGCTGGTCGACTGCGACCGCTTCAAGCACGTCAACGACGAGTACGGCCACATCACCGGCGATCGCGTGCTGCAGAACATCGCGCAGGTGCTGCGCTCGGTGATGCACGAGAACGACCTGGCCTGCCGCCTCGGCGGCGACGAGTTCTGCGTGTTCGTCAACGTCGATGATGCACAGCAGCTTCGCCAGATCGGCGAGCGCGTGGTCGCGCGCGTGCATGCCGAGCTGGAGCGTACCGGCGAGATACCGCACATCTGCTCGGTCAGCATCGGCATCAGCCTGCTCGACGGCGCCGGTGGCTGGAACGAATGGTATGCGCGCGCCGACAACGCGCTCTACGAAGCCAAGCGCCTGGGCGGAAATCGCCTGCATGGCGTGGAAAGCGTGCCGGTCGCGGCCAGCTGACGTGTAGCGCCTGGGGACTCGGCCATGAACGATGCTCACCAACCCCAGCTCGAAGCCCCCCGGTTGCGCACCCTGCTGCTGACCGACCTGTGCGATTCCACCGAGCTGGTGGAGAAACTCGGCGATAGCCTCGCCGCCGAACTGTTCCGCGAACACGACCACATGGTGCTGATCCTGCAGCGCGAATGGCGGGCGCGACTGATCGACCGCTCCGACGGTCTGCTGCTGCTGTTCGAACGCCCGATCGACGGCCTGGGCTTCGCACTCGACTATGCGCGCGGCCTGCAGGAACTGGGCAAGACGCGCAAGCTCAAGCTGCAGGCGCGCGCCGGCCTGCACGTCGGCGAAGTGCTGACCTGGCGCAACAGCGACGAGGCCGTCAGCATCGGCGCCAAGCCGTTGGAAGTGGAAGGCCTGGCCAAGCCGATGGCCGCCCGACTGATGACCCTGGCCCGCCCCGGTCAGATCCTGCTCTCGGCCGTAGCCGAATCGCTGACCCACCGCGCCTCCCGCGAACTGGGCGAACGCGGCGATCGCCTGCTATGGAAATCGCACGGCCGCTGGCGTTTCAAAGGCGTGCCGACCGCACAGGAAATCTACGAAGTAGGCGAGGCCGGCCTCACGCCGCTACGCTCGCCCAGAAGCTCGGCGAAGGCTTGGCGCGACCTGCCGCTGTGGCGCCGACCTGCGGCGTTGGTAGCCGAAGTGGTGCTGGCAGCTGTCATCGGTATCGGGGTCTGGATTGCGATGCGACCGGAACCGGCGATCGCTTTCGCCGAGCGGGATTGGGTGGTAGTAGGAGATGTGCGCAATCTAACCGGCAACTCGTTACTGGATGACTCGTTACAACAAGCCTTTCGGATCAGTTTGGAGCAATCGCGATATGTGAATGTACTGGGCGATCTAAAAGCAAGGCAGTTGCTTGCTTTGATGCAAAGAAGCCCCAGCGAAGGACTCAATCGCGAAAATGCCATGGAGGTCGCGCAGCGAGAAGGTATTCGCTTTGTTTTTCTACCATCGGTTACCGAGGTTGGCGGCAAAGTTCGTGTCAGCGTAGAAGTCGTGGAGCCGAGCAGCGGGAACACAGTTTTTGCAACTCATCATGATGGTCGAGGTCTTGATTCGGTATTGCCTTCAGTAGACGAGGTTGTACGGTCGCTAAGGCTTGGGTTCGGCGAACCTCTAGCTTCCGCCTCACAAATGAGCTCTCCGCTGCCGCAAGTAGCAACGGCCAGTTTGGACGCCTTAAAGGCCTATGCATTGGGCGAGGCTTCCTACGCAAAAGGTGAATTGTCCTCAAGTCTTCGTTATTTCAAACAAGCCTTGGAATTGGATCCTAGCTTTGCGCTTGCACACGCCGGAATGATGCGAGTGCATATAAGACATGCAGACAATACAAATGCGAATCTGGAACTTGAACAAGCGCTGATGCTTTCTTCTCGCCTGCCAAAGCGAGATTTGCTTTATCTCCGGGCTTGGAAGGCGCAAGTCATGGACTTGCAGTTAGGCGAAGCGGCGCAGCGCTGGAAGACACTGGCGGAACTGTACCCGGACTTTTATCCAGCTTCGGCCAATTACGGTTGGTTAGCACTGGTAGCCGGTGACTACGCTGAGGCAGAACGGTATTCAATGGCTGCGGTATCTGCAAAGAACCCTCTCAACGGGCTTGCACTGGATCAGCTTGCGCGTGCGCAGCTGGGCCAGGGGAAATTTTCTGTATCTATACAAAATTTCCGTAAAGCCGATGCCGAGATGGGAATTTCATCCACGCTCGGGCTAGCATCGGCGGTTGCAGCAAGTGGCCAATTGAAGGAAGCCAATGAGATCGTCGAGCGTAGCATCAGCGTTAAAACTGCAAGTGCAGCGGTGGCGCGAGCTGGTTTAGCTATGCATGGCGACAATTGGAGAAAAGCTGCAGAAATCGCCAGGGAATATGCGGATTCGGTGAGTGAAGACTCCAATCTTATAAATCAAGATTTCCGAATTATTGAAATATCTTCCGAGATAAAAGGAGAGGATCGGGAAGTGGTTCGCCGGAGGCTTTATGATTATTTGCATGAAGTGGAGACTAAGGTGATGGCTCGGAATACCCCAGACTGGATTGAATACCGAGTCTTCGCACTTTACGCTGTTTATTTGCTGCAGCGCCTTGGAGATTCTCAGGTAGCATCTGAATATCTTCCAGCATTACGACCTTCATCGAACGAAGGAGGCTCTGATATTGCTCTACAACTCGCCACTATCATTGAGGCTAGTCAGCAACGGTTACTTGGCAAGCCCAAGACGGCTATTCAAATGCTCAGTGGACCAGGTGCACCAAGGATTTTCCAAGCACGCGTAGCTCTCCGCGATGCCTTGGCCGCCGCAGGTGACATTAATGGAGTGGAAAAACAGAACGAACTTCTTAAGGAGAAAATAGGCCAAGCTTATGCTGAGGTGGCCGGCAGTTACGTGTTTCAAGTACTGAATGTTTCGGATGCATCTTCTGCCGGCGCCCCCAAAAAAAAAGAAATATATGATTAATCGGTAGCGCGAAGATAATTCTGAACCTGCCCAGCTTCAAAGCAATGGGGGTTCTGGAAGGCGGCAGCCGAAATCAGAAATTCCGCAAGCGCCTCCTTTGCTGCGCTGATCTCTTCCTTTGATGCAAGCGTCGTGGTGACTAGGCATGCCCCTGTGCCAGAAACCGGAAAGCCCTGCGTGCGCATGGCCTCGGCGGGATCTTCCTGGAAGGCATTGCGGAAGTCATCATTGTCGGCAAGAAGGTCCAGCAATCTCAGCGCTTGAGCTAAGTCGAGCGGGACATTGTCGTTGGTGGGCTGGGTCATAGATTCCCCTGATTGATTGGAATGAATATTGCATTGCTTAAAGCGGTCGCTACATTGAACGACGCCTTCAGAGCATAACTCACTGTTTGTTCCAAGTGATTGCAACGATATGGTTGGTCAAGTCAGGCAGACTAAGCAAACGCCTTCGTTCTTGAGGCATGATGAGGATGAATCGGGTTAAATTCCATCGTCCTCTAAGCTTCAGGAAGGTGGTGGTATGTCTTGATGCTTGTATGTGCATAGGTCTGGCAGTCTACTTGTACAAAATAATGAATCATCCAGCCCATCACCCCCAGGTCTTTATGCACCCACAAACAAGTGCCTTGATTCGCCGTTGCGAAGTACTTTTTATGGAGCCGCTTGAGACGCTCGACTTTGACTTTGAAAGTTTACTGGTTGGCGGCGATGGATTGCGTCGGACCTTGATGTGGCGAGCTTTGGCACCGCATCTTGATGAGCCAATTGAAGTCGATGCGGCGCAACGAGAGGTATTAGGTCAGGTCAGTCCGTCACGTTGGATGGCATTCGAAGAGCTTGATGCTGACCGTGTCACTGTTGATACGTTACTCGCCAGTGGTTTATTGGTAACGACTGAGCAAGGCATCCTTGATGTTCATCGCGAGCGTGACGGGCGTCTACGCTCGGCCTACTGGCATCCGGTAGGGGCTGTGCTGCATGCCTTCACCCGCTGGGACGAAGTCGATGCGGTGAAGAACATGAAGGACTCTGGTACCGAGACCGCGCTGGAGATGCGTCAGGTGCTCGGTGTGCCCCCGGCTGAAGCCAAGCGTCTTGTGTCGGAAGACGAGGCGCTGATCCGCCTGCCGGAAGTGCCACACAACGACTTCGACGATCTCATGCATCGCCGTGTCACCTGCCGCAACTTCGATGTGTCGCGCCCGGTGCCGCTGGCCACGTTCTCCAAGATTATCGAGCGTGCCTTGGCCGCGCAGACGAAGGTCGAGGTGACTGAGGACATGGTGTTCCTGAAGAAGAACGTGCCCTCCGGTGGTGGCCTGCATCCGATGGAGGCCTATCTGATCGTGCAGAACGTCGAAGGGTTGGCGCCTGGTCTGTATCACTATCGCGCCGATGTTCATGCACTGGAAGCGCTACCGGCTCCGGAAGGCGAGTTGAGCGAGTTCGTGATGAACGCTGTCGCGCAACAGCACTGGTTCCGCGATGCCCACGTTCTGATCGTGTTGGCACCGCGCTTTGACCGCACGTTCTGGAAGTACCGTCAGCACGCCAAGGGCTATCGTGTGGTTACGTTGGAGGCCGGACATATCTCGCAGACGCTCTATCTGTCGGCCACCGATCTGGGATTGGGTGCCTTTATCACCGGTGCCATCAACGAGAAGCACCTGGAGCGTGCGTTTGGGCTGGATTCTGTCACTCAGGGAGCACTGGCAGTCTGTGGTTTTGGCTGGCGCGCCAACGTGATGACCACCGCCGAACTGGATCCTGCCAGTAAGATCTGGGCCTGAGGAATCAGGCCCAGATCACGCGGATTCAAGCTGCCCAATCCCTGTCGGCGCTGACATCCGATTGCAAGTAGCGTTCGGTGACGTTGTTCGCATCGAGTGCCGGAACGCTGTAGTTTGTCCCCCGCGTCAACATCCTACGAATATCTTCACGCGCTGCCATGATTGAAGCCTTATCGGCGAGGGTCACATTGCAGTAACAACGCTTGAGAAAGGCATCCAGCTCCGCCACATCGGCCACGTGTCCGACCTCGTGCAATGCGGCGGCAGTGTCGCTCGCGAAGCGCTCGCGAAAAGCATCATCTGTTGCGAGTCGATCGATCAGTCGCGTGGCGACAAGGGGTTCGATCTTCAGTGTAGGCATGGCTGACTGCTCCTGTTGTACTGGCGATGGAAGAATCAGGGCGCCCATCCCCATGCCGGAGTCGTGGCTATGGCCAACGGGCTTAGGCATGAGCGCGTCGTTACCGCAGCGCTGAGATAGCACGCACATCCAGGCAAGGCAATGTGGAAGCTCCTGAGCGGGGTTTCTCCTGCCCTCATTCCGTTTCAAACTCCACCAGCACCGCCCCCTCACTCACCAGCTCGCCTTCAACCACGCGATAAGCCTTGAGTACGCCATCAGCCGGCGCATTGAGGCTGTGCTCCATCTTCATCGCTTCCAGCACCACCAGCGGCTGGCCGCGGGTGACGTGGGTGCCTGGTATGACGGGCAAGGCGATCACGCGGCCGGGCATCGGTGCGCCGAGGCCGCCTTGCTCGACCGGTGGCTGGTCGGCTTCGGCGATGGCGTCGTGGATAAGGAATGGATGACCGTCATCCTGCCCGAACAGCTGCAGACGTGAACCGTCGCGCCAGGCCCGTAGTGACCATTGGCGACCAGCGAGGTTGATTCGCAGCAGTTCGCCGTCGCCCTGTGCGTGGGCATGGTCGTGACGTTCGCCCAATGTGACATCCCAGCCGTCGCCCTGTCGCTGTAGCCCGACTTCGCGCCGTTGTTCCCTGTGTTCCAGTTCGATCCGTTGCCGTGTCGGTGCGCCCAGGCGCCAGTCATTGGATTGCGCCCAGGGCGAATGCGGGTCGGCGGGTTCTGCTGTGGCGGCTGGACGCAGCGCCTGGGTGGCGAGTGCGGCGAGTAACCAGGCGGTGTCATCCAGTACGGCATTGTCGGGAAACAACGAGGCGTGCTCGCGCTCGATCAGTGCGGTGTCCAGTTTTGCTTTTGCGAAGGACTCGGTGGCCGTCAACCGCGCCAGGAATGCAACATTGGTGGTCACGCCGCCGATCTCGCATTGCGCCAGCGCACTGCGCATCCGCCGCAGCGCCGCATCGCGATCCACATCCCATACGATCAGCTTGGCGATCATCGGGTCGTAGTACGGGGTGATCGCATCGCCTTGCTCGACGCCGGTGTCCACGCGTACGTGCGGACCGGGCTCGGGCAGGCGCAGGTGGCGCAGGCTGCCGGTGGAAGGCAGGAATCCGCGATCGGCATCCTCGGCATACAGGCGGGCTTCGATCGCGTGGCCGTGGATCGTCAGTTGATCCTGCTGCAGGGGCAGCGGCGCGCCGGCCGCGACGCGCAGTTGCCATTCGACCAGATCGGTGCCGGTGATCATTTCGGTCACCGGGTGCTCGACCTGCAGCCGGGTGTTCATTTCCATGAAATAGAACGTGCCATCCGGCGCGGCGATGAACTCCACGGTGCCGGCGCCGACATAACCAACCGCGCGTGCGGCGTCGATGGCGGCGGTGCCCATCGCGGCGCGCCGTTCGGGTGTCATGCCGGGGGCGGGGGCTTCCTCCAGTACCTTCTGGTGACGGCGCTGTACCGAGCAATCGCGCTCGAACAGATGGATCACGTTGCCGTGCGTGTCGCCGAACACCTGCATCTCGATGTGGCGTGGACGTTCGACATACTTTTCGACCAGCACATGGGCATTGCCGAAGGCGTTCTGTGCTTCGCGCTGGCAGCTGGCGAGTGCGGCGATGAAGTCCCCGCTCGACTCGACCTTGCGCATGCCCTTGCCGCCGCCACCGGCACTGGCCTTGATCAGCACCGGGTAGCCGATGGCATCGGCCTGCTCGCGCAGGAACTCGGCATCCTGACGCTCGCCGTGATACCCCGGCGTCAGTGGCACGCCAGCGCGCTGCATCAGTGCTTTGGCGGCGCTCTTGTCGCCCATCGCACGGATCGCCTGTGGTGGCGGGCCGATGAAGATGACGCCGGCCGCTGCGCAAGCCTCGGCGAAATCAGCGTTTTCCGAGAGAAAGCCGTAGCCGGGATGGATCGCCTGCGCGCCGGTGGCATGCGCGGCAGCGAGGATGGTATCGCCGCGCAAATAGCTTTCTGCGGCGGGCGCGGGGCCGATATGGATGGCTTCGTCGGCCAGTCGCACGTGGCGCGCGTCGCGGTCGGCGTCGGAGTACACCGCGACGGTGGCGATGCCCAGGCGTCGGCAGGTGGTGATCACGCGGCAGGCGATCTCGCCGCGGTTGGCGATCAGGATTTTGTTGAAGAGATGGGTTGCCATGGAATCCACCAGTTGCAGCGAGGTGTAGGAGCGGCGCCAGCCGCGATGGGTTTTACCGGGAAAGCCTCATCGCGGCTGACGCCGCTCCTACGGGTTACATGCGGAACACGCCGAAGCGTGTTTCCTGCGCAGGAGCATTGAGCGCGGCGGACAAACCGAGCGCGAGCACGCGGCGGGTGTCGGCCGGGTCGATCACGCCGTCGTCCCAGAGGCGGGCGCTGGCGTAATAGGGATGACCTTGCCGCTCGAACTGCGCGCGGATCGGCGCTTTGAACGCGTCTTCCTCCTCGGCCGGCCATTGCCCGCCGCCAGCCTCGATACCATCGCGGCGCACGGTGGCGAGCACGCTCGCGGCCTGCTCGCCGCCCATCACGCCGATGCGCGCGTTCGGCCACATCCACAGGAAGTGCGGCGAGTAGGCGCGTCCGCACATGCCGTAGTTGCCGGCGCCGAAGCTGCCGCCGATCATCACGGTGAACTTCGGCACGCGCGCGCACGCCACCGCCATCACCAGCTTGGCGCCGTCCTTGGCGATACCGCCGTGTTCGTACTTCTTGCCGACCATGAAGCCGGTGATGTTCTGCAGGAACACCAGCGGGATGCCGCGCTGGCAGCACAGCTCGATGAAGTGCGCGCCTTTCAGTGCGGCTTCGGAAAACAGGATGCCGTTGTTGGCGATGATGCCGACCGGGTAGCCATGCAGGTGCGCGAAGCCGGTCACCAGCGTGGCGCCGTAGCGCGGCTTGAACTCGTCGAAACGCGAGCCATCGACCAGACGCATGATGACCTCGCGCACGTCGAACGGCTTGCGTGTGTCGGTGGGGATCACCCCGTACAACTCCTGCGCCGGATAACGCGGTTCCTCCGGCGGTTGCAGTGCCTGTGCATGCGGCGGCTTGCGCCAGTTGAGCTGGGCGACGATCGCGCGTACGCGGGCCAGCGCCTGCAAGTCGTTGTCGGCGTAGTGATCGGCCACGCCGGAGATGCGCGTGTGCACGTCGGCGCCGCCGAGCTCTTCGGCGGTGACCACTTCGCCGGTCGCTGCTTTCACCAGCGGCGGGCCGGCGAGGAAGATCGTGCCCTGTTCGCGCACGATCACGGTCTCATCGCTCATCGCCGGCACGTAGGCACCGCCGGCGGTGCACGAGCCCATCACGCAGGCGATCTGCGGGATGCCCTGCGCCGACAGGTTGGCCTGGTTGTAGAAGATGCGGCCGAAGTGATCGCGATCGGGAAACACCTCGTCCTGCATCGGCAGGAACGCACCGCCGGAATCCACCAGGTAGATGCATGGCAGACGATTCTGCTGCGCGATTTCCTGCGCACGCAGATGCTTCTTCACCGTGATCGGGTAATAGGTGCCGCCCTTGACCGTGGCATCGTTGGCGACGATCACGCACTCCACGCCGGAGACACGACCGATCCCTGCAACCACACCGGCGCAAGGCACCGCATCGTCGTACATGCCGTGCGCGGCGAGCGCGGCGATTTCCAGGAAGGGGCTGCCGGGATCGAGCAGGGCATCGATGCGCTCGCGCACCAGCAATTTGCCGCGCGCGGTGTGCTTGGCACGCGCGGCTTCGCTGCCGCCGAGGGCGGTGCGGGCGAGCGTGGCGCGAAGGTCCTCGACCAGAGCGCGCAGTGCGGTGGCGTTGGCCTGGAAGGTTTCGCTACCGGTTTGCAGTTGGGTGGTCAGCAGGGTCACGACACCGGATTCCTAGTGGAAGAGGCTTCAGCCCCGACTGCGGACACCCCGGAAAGCGTCGGGGCTGAAGCCCCTCCCACAGGTTGTCGCGTTGGATGGCGCTTGCACATCACTTACATCGTCCGCGCGAACAGCTCGCGGCCGATCAGCATCCGGCGGATTTCCGAGGTGCCGGCGCCGATCTCGTAGAGCTTGGCGTCGCGCCACAGTCGGCCGGTCGGATACTCATTGATATAGCCGTTGCCGCCGAGGATCTGGATCGCCTGACCGGTGGCCCAGGTCGCTTTCTCGGCGGCGTAGAGGATCGCGCCCGCGGCATCGCGGCGTGTGGTGTGGCCGGCGTCGCAGGCGCGCGCGACCGCGTACACGTAGGCGCGACACGCGTTGAGGCCGACGTACATGTCCGCCAGCTTGGCCTGGATCAACTGGAAGCTGCCGATCGGTGCATCGAACTGGTGGCGCTCATGCACGTAGGGCAGCACCACGTCGAGTGCGGCGGACATCAGCCCGAGCGGCCCGCCGGCCAGCACCACGCGTTCGTAGTCCAGTCCGGACATCAGCACGCGCACGCCGCCGCCGACTTCGCCAAGCACGTTCTCGGCGGGCACCTCGCAGTCGACGAACACCAGTTCGCAGGTGTTGGAGCCGCGCATGCCGAGCTTGTCGAGCTTCTGCGCGGTGGAAAACCCCTTGAAGCCCCTCTCGACGATGAAGGCGGTGATGCCGCGTGCGCCGGCGCCCGGATCGGTCTTGGCGTAGACCACCAGCACGTCGGCTTCCGGGCCATTGGTGATCCACATCTTGTTGCCGTTGAGCACGTAGCGATCGCCACGGTGCTCGGCGCGCAGCTTCATCGACACCACGTCCGAACCGGCACCGGGCTCGCTCATCGCCAGCGCGCCGACGTGCTCGCCGCTGCACAGGCGTGGCAGATAGCGTTGCTTCTGCTCGGCGCTGCCATTCTTGCGCAGCTGGTTCATGCACAGATTGGAATGCGCACCGTAGGACAGGCCGATCGCGCCGCAGGCGCGCGAGATCTCCTCCATCGCCACCACATGGGCGAGGTAGCCCATGCCGCTGCCGCCGAATTCCTCCTCGACCGTCATGCCGAGCAGGCCCTGCTCGCCGAGCAGGCGCCACAGTGCGGAGGGGAACACGTTGTCGTGGTCGGCCTGGGCCGCGCGCGGGGCAATCTCGCGTGCGGCAAAGTGGGCCACGCTTTCGCGCAGCAGGTCGATCTCTTCGCCCAGATCGAAGTTCAGGGCTGGCACATGCATGGGGCGACTCCGCAAAGACGGAACGCTCCGGGTGGGGAGTGGCGGCATGGGCCGCCAGCACGGGCGTTTTCAGCCAGCCTACTCGGTTATCTTCAAAAAGTGAACACAAATTCAAAAATTGAATATAGAATCACTCCATGGTCTACAAACGCTCAGCACTGATGGAAGAGCGCCTCGCCGGCAATCGCGAGCGGATCCTGCTGGCGGCACGCAAGCTGGTCGCCGGCGGTGGCTATCGCAACGCGCCGGTGACGGCAGTCGCGGAGGCGGCCGGGGTATCGACCGGGCAGATCTACCGGTATTTCCCGTCCAAGGCGGAGCTGTTCGTCGAGGTGCTCAACGAGGCGGTCACGCACGAGGTGGCGCTGCTGCGTGAGATCGCCACCGGTGAGGGCACGGCGCAGGCGCGGCTGCGCCAGGCGATCGAGTCGTTCGTACGACGTGCGTTGGCGGGGCCGGGACTGGCCTACGCGTTCATCGCCGAGCCGACCGAGCCGGAAGTCGAGGCCGAGCGTATCCGCGGTCGCCGCCTGTTCGGCGAGGTGTTCCGCGATCTGCTGGCTGCTGGCGTCGCGTCGGGCGAGTTCCCCGAGCAGGATCTGGATGTCGGCGCGGCCTGCATCGTCGGCGCGTTCACCGAGGCCTTGGTCGGGCCGATCGCACCGACGCGCACCAGCCCGCGCGATGGCGAATGGCTGGTCGAGGCGATCTGCGGGTTCTGCCTGCGTGCGGTGGGTGCGCGCGAAGCCCGCCAGCGTGCACGCAAGAAACCGTAGGAGCGGCTCTGGGTGGCCTCGGGCCATTAGCCGCGATGGGCTTTATCGAGAAGGCCCCATCGCGGCTAATGGCCCGATGGCCACCCAGAGCCGCTCCTACATAAAAGCGGCCAACACGAGTCCGACGACTGGAGCGGCCAGAGCGGCCGGCACAATCGCCTTCGGCCGATACGGCAGCAGCCACAGCGCCAGCACCACCGCGCCCGCGGTGAGCGCGCCGAGCCATTGAACCGGACCGATCGCCCAGCCGCGCGCGGCTACACACAGTCCGAACGCCACGACCAGCAGCAGCCAACCCAACACGCGCAACGTGCGCATCCGCTGCGGGCTGGCTTTGTCCTTGCCGTACAGCTCGAGCTGGTGCTTCTCCATCGTCAGACACAGCGCGCTGAAACCGGAGTAGCTGAGCGCGAGCGCAAGCCAGATCACGAGGCACTCTCCTGCACGGGCAGCGTGGCCTTGGTCGCGCGTGCTGGTGCGGCGCCGGCCTTGGCGCGCCGCTCCGCGGCCGACAGCGGTGGCTGCCAGTGCTGCATCCGCCAGCCGGCCACGCCCAGACACAGGCCGATGAACAAGGTGACCAGATCCACGCCGGCCAGCGCCCAGTCCCCGGCGGGCAAGGTGACGCCAAGATGGATATGCGTGGTCAGCGCGTTGAGTACCGGCACACCGGCGAACAGTGCAGCGCCCAGATACAACTGCCAGCTCCACATCGCGCGCTTCGGCCAGATGAAGGCCGCGACCAGCGCAGCGGCCCAGGACCAGAAGAACACCGAGACTTCGACCTCGGCACGCCCTGCGATACCGACCGGCACCAGCCGGTTGCCCCAGAAATAGCTGGCGAACGCAATTGGCAGGCCGGCGACCGCGCCGATGTTGAGCGAGTCGACCAGCCGCAGGCCGAAGCCGATGCGGCCGGCCTTCTGATGCTTGGGCCGCTCCTTCACCGCCCACAGCACCACGCCGCTGGCGACCATCAGGCAGCCGAGCAGGCCCGAGCCGAAGAACAGCAACCGCAGCAACGGCCGCGCGAACTCGGCCATGTGCAGGCCATACATCACGCCGCGTGTCTGTGTCGCGCCGCCTGCATCGTCGCCACGCCGGAGCAACTGCCCGGAGACACCGTCGAACAACAGCGAGGGCGCATCCACCGACAGCGACTGCGCGCGTTGGGTCACCGCGACGCTGGCATGCGCATCGCCGGGAAGATTGACGAACACGGTGCCGATCGCGGCGTCGGCGTGCCATTGCTGGCGTGCCTGTTGCAGGAAGCGCTCCAGCGGCAGCGTCGTTGCCGGTTTCCCGGCGGCTTCGCGGGTGTCGGCGAGACGGTTGAACGCCTCGTCGTAGAAACGCGTCTCGCCTTCCGGATAAGTCGCCTTGATGCCCCACGGCAGGTACATGAACATCAACGTGACGATGCCGGTGTAGGTGATCATTGCGTGGTACGGCAGCGCCAGCACCGCGCTGACGTTGTGGAAATCCAGCCACGAGCGCTGGCCCTTGCCGGGGCGGAAGGTGAAGAAGTCCTTGAAGATCTTCTTGTGGGTGATCACGCCGCTGATAATCGCCACCAGCATGAACATCGCGCAGAAGCCGACGATGTAGCGTGCCCAGTACACCGGGATGTAATGCAGGTCGAAGTGCAGGCGGTAGAAGAAGTCGCCGCCCATGGTGTCGCGTGCGCGGATCTCCTCGCCGGTGGACGGATCGACCGTGGCCTCGCCGTATGTCGGACGCGGCGGGGCTGTCGAGTTCGCCGGTGGCGTCGGATTGAGCCAGTACATGCTCATCACCGGGTCGCGCGGCGTCGGCAGGGTAATGCTCCAGCCCTTCGCATCACCGGCATGCTCGCGCAGGTAGTGCTCGGCACTGCGCAGCGCGGTGGCGGCATCGACCTGCGTGACCGGCAGCTCAGGGCGCATCCAGCGACTGATTTCCTGCCGGTAATAGCTGCTGGTGCCGCCCATGAAGATCAGCAGCAGCAACCAGCCGACCAGCAGGCCGGTCCAGGTGTGCAGCCACGCCATCGATTGGCGGAAGCCGTGTTTCATGGCGCACATCCCTGTGCGCCACCCTTCGGGCGGCTTCGCCGTGCAAAGCGGCTGTCCTGCCGTGCAGATTCTTGTGCGCCACCTAGCGGGCAGCAGCGCCGTGAAAAACGACGGTCCTGCCGGTTTTTCATGCCGCGCCCCGCTGCAGCAGTTCGGCGATGCCGAACATCAACAGCGCCGGCACCGCGATGCCGGCCCACGCTTTGAATGCACTGCGTACCGCGAACGCCCACAGCGCCGCGCAGGCGCATACAACAATGCCGCTCATCATGCCGGTGAGCACCGCCTGGCTGCGCGACATCGGCAGTGCCAGCGACATCAGCAGCGCGGTCGCGCTGGCCAGTGCGTAGCCACCGAAGATCGCCGCGCAGCTGCGCGACAGCACGCCGAGCCACGGGCGTTGCAACCCGTGGATAAACCGGTGTGCCAGCGAGCCGGCCAGCGCGGGGGAGGGGGCGTCGGACATCAGCGGCGGGTGCCGGTCATGCGCGCGCGCGTGGGCACTGCGCTGTTCATTCGGCGAGGAAGGTCAGCGTGCTGATGTGGTGGATGGTCTCGACCGACTTGCCGGCGATCTGGCGCTGCACCGGTTCCTTGTGGGTGGCGACCACGATGTAACGGCCATCAGCCAGCTGCGGCAGGGTGACCTGACCCTGGTTGTCGGACTTGAGCTGCTTGGTCCACTTGCGCTGATCGATCACCGTCACTTCGGTGTCCGCCAGCGGCTTGCCGCGATAGAGCACGGTCAGCGCGCTGCCACCGGGAGTCTTGGGCACCAGTTCGAAATCCAGCTTCGATGTCGTGTCCTGGCGGCCGGCGCGCGCGTAGTAGCTCACCGACTCGTACTTGCCGCCTTCGCCCTGCCAGGGCTCGAACACCTTGTCATCGGACAGCCAGGCGTCGCCGTCGCCATGCAGCGCCGCGACCAGATGGTCGTCCTTGCGGGTGATGCCGGTGGCTTTGCCGTGGGCGCCGAAGATATCCGGCGCGACCACGCGCTTGAGCTCGTCTTCACCGTGGTCGAGCACTTCCTCGGCCGGTTCGCCGAAATAGACCCGCACCGGACCGGCGCCGTCGCGTTCGATCCAGATTTCGTGCGCCTGGGCGGACATGCTCAGGCAGGCAAGCAACAGGGTCGGCAACAGCGATCGCTTCATGGCGGGAATTCCTGTGTAGGAAGAAAAGAGAACGAGTGGCGGTGCGGCAACTCGGATTTATTGGGAATGATACTCATTTGTTGCGGGCGCACAAAGTCACGAATCCTTGCCGCAGTGCCGCAAAGCATCCGCTGGCGCGGATGCGCCCGGGTGGAAATTCCCCCGGAAAACGCCTTGCCGTGTTCAGCAACGCGAACACTGTGATGCGGCCGGCCAGATGAATCGGGGGCTGCTCTATACTCCGGCGGCGTAGCGAAGGTCCTTTAGACCCACAGCCAGGAGGGGAGCGCGTGCGGAATTACGATCTCGAGTTCCTGAAGAAGTTCTCGATGGTGATCGGCTTGCTGATCCTCATCACGCTCGGCCTGATCGGCCTGGCGGCGCATCTGCAACGTGCCATTCCCGACGAGGTCTCGCCGAGCGCGGCCAAGCGCACCGAGCAACGCATCGCGCCGAGCGGTGCGGTGTATGCCGGCGCCACCGGTGTGGCGGCCCAGGCCGCAGCGCAGGCGGCAGCGTTGGCCAAGGCGGCCTCGCAGGTCGCTTACGGTGGCAGCACCGACGGCAAGACGATCTTCGACAACCTCTGCACCGCCTGCCACACCAACGGGGTGGGCAAGGCGCCGACGCTGGACCATTCGCATTGGGATGCGCGCCTGGCCCAGGGCAAGGACACGCTCTACAAGCACGCGCTGGAGGGCTTCACCGGCCCCGATGGCGGGATCATGCCGCCGAAGGGCGGCAATCCGGCGTTGAGCGAGGAACAGGTCAAGGCCACCGTCGACTGGATGGTCGGCAACCTGAAATAGCCCAGCCGTTATGCTGGCTGGCCTGCGCGCCGCCTTCAGGGCGGCGCGTTCGTTTCCGTCATGTGGAGTCCACTTCCTGATGTCACCTCGCCTGCCTGTTGCCGCCGGCTTGATCGGCCTGCTGTCCGTCGTTGCCTTTTCCTGTGCTGCAGCCGAGGGCGTGGTGCCGATCGGGCAGATCCAGGGCCGTGGCGCTTCCAGCCCGTTGGACGGCCGCGAGGTCACGATCGAGGGCGTGGTGACCGCCGATACCCGTGTGGGCCTGGCAGGCTTGTTCGTGCAGGACGAAGGCGATGGCGATGACGCCACTTCCGATGGTGTGTTCGTCACCGGCGTCATCGATCGCAGCGTGTCCGCCGGCACGCGGCTGCGCATCAGCGGCCGTGTCGCCGAGGTCGGTGCCGGTGGCAATGCGACGCTGACCACGCTGCAGGCCACGCAGGTCGAGATCCTGGCGCGCGACCAGCCGTTGCCGGTGCGCGTGCTGCACGCGCCGCCGTCGGACTGGGAGGTGCTTGAGGGCGAGCACGTGCGCATCGAGGCAGCGCTGACGGTGGCGGGCAGCGATCGGCTGAGCCGTTACGGCGAGCTGAAGCTGGCGTTCGGCGGCCGGCTCTGGCAACCGAGCGAACTGGCGGTCGCCGGCACACCGGCGTATGCACAGTTGCAGGCCGACAACGCGCGTCGACAGCTGCTGCTGGACGACGCCAGCAATGCGCGTGACCCGGCCACCGTGCCGTATCTGCCGGCCGGTGCGGAGGTGCTCAGCGGCGAGACGGTGACGGGTGTCGAAGGCATCGTCGATCAGCGTTACGACGGCGGTTATCGGCTACAGGTGACTGTGCCGCTGGTGCTGTCCAGGCCGCAGCGCCCGGCGGCGCCGAAGGTGCGCGGCGATCTGCATATCGCCTCGTTCAATCTCGAAAATTTCTTCAATGGCGATGGCCATGACGGTGGCTTCCCGACGCCGCGTGGTGCACGCACGCCGGCGCAATACCACGCGCAGCTGGCCAAGCTGGTGGCGACGATCCGGCCGATGCAGGCCGATGTGGCCGCACTGATGGAACTGGAGAACGACGGCTACGGCCCGGATTCGGCGATTGCCGCGCTGGTGGACGCGCTCAACGAGGGGCAGGGCAAGGCCGGCGATTGGCGTTTCATCGATGCCGGCAGCGGTCCCGGCGACGATGCGATCCGGGTCGGATTGATCTATCGCGCCTCCCGGGTCACGCCGGTCGGCAAACCGGCCACGCTGACCGGCGAACCGTTCGATCGCTACAGCCGGGTGCCGCTGGCGCAGGCGTTCAAGGCGCAGCGCGGTCCGGCGTTCGTGGTCGTCGCCAACCACCTCAAGTCCAAGGGCTGCAATGGCGCGACCGGACGCGATGCCGACCAAGGTGACGGGCAAGGCTGCTGGAACGCGATGCGGACCGAATCGGTGCAGCGCTTGCAGCAGTGGCTGCAGACCGATCCAACCGGAGCCGGCACCGGATACACGGTGCTGCTCGGCGACTTCAACGCCTACGCGATGGAAGATCCGATCCGCGCGCTGCATGCGCAGGGCTGGCAGGACGCATTCGCGGTGGTGGGTGTCGAGCGGCCCTACAGCTACGTCTACAACGGCCTGAGCGGGCGACTGGACCACGCACTGGTAAGCCCGGCGCTGGCCCGGCGCGTGCGTGGCGCGGCCGAATGGCATGTCAATGCCGATGAGGCGGACGAGCAGGGCTACGCCGGTCGCAACGTGCCGGGGCCGTGGCGTAGTTCGGACCACGATCCGCTGGTGATTGGGATTTCGTTCTAGCTCATGGTGGATAAACCGGTGAGCCGTCCTGCTGGTCGGCGCGGTGGATCTTCTGTGGGAGGGACTCCGGGTGGCCTCGGGCCATCAGTCCCGACGAGCTACCGATAAAGCGTCGGGACTGATGGCC
>NZ_JBYSVX010000044.1:0-39308 GCF_058986605.1 Pseudomonas sp. GW821-FHT07E12
GGGGGGAGGAGACGGGTCTCAACCCGCGATGGGGCTTTCCAGGGGAAGCCCCATCGCGGCTGAAGCCGCTCCTACGGAACCAGTTTTAAGGCGCTACGCCCATCTCCTCCAGCAGCTGCGGTGCCGGATACACCTTCGCCATCAACCAGCGCAGATAGCGCATGTCGACGTGGACGGCGCGCTTGTAGCGCGGGTCATACCACCAACTTGCGCTCACCGACTCCCAGTTGCTGTCGAAGTTCAGGCCAATCAACTCACCCTTGGCATTGAGTACCGGCGAACCGGAATTGCCACCGGTGGTATCCAGGTTGGTCAGGAAGTTCACCGTCTGCGTCTTCAGCACCGGATCGGCGGTGTCGCCGAAATCCCCCTTGGCGATCGCATCGAGCAGCGGTTTGGGCGCATCGAACGGCACCTGCCCGGTGTTCTTCTCGACGATGCCCGCCACCGTGGTCACCGGCGCATAGGTGACCGCATCGCGCGGCGCCAGCGGCTCGACCCGGCCATAGCTGACCCGCAGCGTGCTGTTGGCATCCGGATACACCGCGCGACCCTGTTGCTTGCGCCAGGCGAACAGCGCGCGCATGTAGGCCGGGCGCAGACGCAGTTGCTCGCCTTCGCGGGACTTGCGCGCATCTTCCGCACGCAGTTGCGCCGGCACCAGCCTGGCCGCCAGCGCGATCAACGCGTCGTTGGCCAATGGTTGGCCGGCACGCGCAGCAGCGAAGCGCGACAGGCGCTGTTCCTGTTCACCCAGGGTGGTCGTGGCATACAACGCATCCAGCGCCTGCGCGAGCTGCGCCGGGGTGCGCCCGAAGGCGGCATCGTATTCCGGCACCCGTTGCGCGTCGGGCAGTTGCTGGTAGCGGGTGAACAAGCTGGTCAGCAGCGCCTTCTCGACAGACGGATCGTAGCGACGCTGCACCTGCTTGAGCACGCCTTCGATCAGTGCCTGATCACGTTGCTGATAGCCACTCTCGCGCTGTGCATCCGGCTTGACCGATTCGATCTGCAACCGCTCCAGCAGCAGCGCCGAGCGCAGTAATTGGGTCTGGGTGGTCGCCAGCCCGAGCAGCAAGTCACGTTCGCGGCCAGCCGAGCCCGCGGCCAACGAAGCCTGCAATGCCTTGATGTCACGCGCATCGCTGCCCTGCGTGGCCGCCAGCATGCCGCGCTCGTCCTCGCTGCGCAGCCGTACCGCATCGCTGCGCAGCATGCCTTCCAGCTCACCGGCAGCACGCTTGCGATTGTTCTTCAGCGATTGCAGCTGCGAGGCGTAGCGGGTCCTGGCCTCGGCATTGCTCTTGCCGGCGGTTTCGATCACCTCGATCAGCTGGTCCAACACCGCCACGCGCTGCGGCAGTGTCCAGTTGACCTGCTCGTCGAACTCGGCCGCGGTGCGATGGCGGAAGGTGGTGCCGGGATAACCGGCCAACATCGCGTAGTCGCCGGCCTTGGGGCCCTCCCGCGCGATCTGCAGGTGTGCCGGTGGTTGATACGGCACATTGTCCGGGCTGTAATCAGCGGGCTTGCCATCCTTGCTAACGTAGGCGCGCAGCAGGGTGAAATCGCCGCTATGGCGCGGCCACATGAAGTTGTCGATCTCATCGCCGTAATTGCCGATCGCACGCGGCGGCGCGTACACCAATCGCACGTCACGCAACTCCAGCTGGCGGATGCGGTAGAAATCGGTGCCGTAATACATGTTGGCGACGCTGCAACGCACCTCGCCGGACTTTTCGCAATCGGCAACGATGCGCTTGCTGGCCGCGTCCACCGCGTCGAAGTAGGCACGCCCGCTCTTGCCGCGCGCGCCCTTGAGCACCTCGTCGGTGACCTGATCGAAGCCCACCGTCACCAGCACCCGGAAATCCGGGTTGGCAGCGCGCTCGTCACCACGCCCCTTGGCGATGAAACCACCGTCGATGAAATTGTGTTCGGGCGTGCTGTTGTACTGGATCACCCCCATCGCCACGTGATGGTTGGTCAGCAGCAATCCGTCGGTCGAGACGAATGCACCGGTACCACCACCGACCTTCACCACTGCACTGAGCGGCGGCCGCGTAACGTCGGCAAGCGAGGCCGGATCGCCCTCGAAACCGGCCTGATGCAGCGTATCGGCCAGCTGCGGCAGCTGCGAAGGCATCCACATGCCCTCGTCGGCACGAGCATGGGCAGACAGCGCCAGCCCGACGGCCAGCGAAGCGGAAAGCGTATTGCGCATGGAGCAGAATCCCCGGAAATCCAGCGCAGACCATAGCCGGAGCAGCTTGCATGCGGCAACGAGGAGATCCGGCAGGACCGCACCGAAACCGCGAATGCCTTGATAGGCCACGCCTCGTCCAGCTATGTCATCACGCGATAGGTGCATGTGCAGACTTCGGGCCGCGCAGCTGACAAGCTCGACACGCCTCCGTTCCGGAGGTCTCCAACGGGAGGGAGCCACCTTGAAACGCCTTGTCCTTGCGCTGCTGTGCAGCATTGCCGCGCCTGCCGCTTTTGCCGATGCCGTGTTCACCGAAGTCGCCTATCGCGGCGACGATGGCGGACCGGTGCCCACCGCCACGCAGTACCGCAATCCGGTCGTGGCCGGGTTCTATCCCGACCCGTCGGCGATCCGCGTCGGCGACGATTTCTATCTGGTGAACTCCACGTTCGGCTATTTCCCCGGACTGCCGGTGTTCCACAGCCGCGACCTGGTGCACTGGACCCAGATCGGCAACGCGATCGATCGCCCAAGCCAGATCAACTACGGCCGCAACGAGCTGACGCGCGGCCTGTTCGCCGCCTCGATCAGCCATCACGATGGCACGTTCTACATCGTCAACACCTGCTTCTACTGCGACGGCGGCAACTTCGTCATCACCGCGAAGAATCCGGCCGGCCCCTGGTCGGATCCGCACTGGTTGAAGTTCGACGGCATCGATCCGTCGTTGTTCTTCGACGAGGATGGCCGTGCCTGGCTGGTCAACAACGGCATCCCCGAAGGCAAGATGCGCTATGACGGGCATCGCGCGATCTGGTTGCAGCAGTTCGACGTGGCGACCAACACGCTGGTGGGCCCGCGCACGGTACTGGTGGACGGCGGCGCTGATCCGGCGACCAATCCCGAGCACGTCGAAGGCCCGCACCTGTTCCGCCATGACGGCTGGTATTACCTGACCGCGGCTGAAGGCGGCACCGGCGAACTGCATGCGCAGATGGTTTGGCGCAGTCGCGCGGTCACCGGGCCTTACCAACCGTTTCCCGGCAACCCGGTGTTGACCCAGCGCGGCCTCGACCCATCGCGCCCCGATCCGATCACCTCGGCCGGACATGCACAGTTCGTCGAACTCAAGGATGGCAGCTGGTGGGCGGTTTTCCTGGCCACGCGCCCGTATCGCGGCAACCAGTACAACCTCGGCCGCGAGACCTTCCTGGCGCCGGTGAGCTGGCATGACGATTGGCCGGTGGTGCTGCCACACGGCGAGCGCGTACCGGCCATCGCCACGCGCCCGAATCTTCCGGCCGGCAAAGCCGCGCTACCGACCAGCGGCGCGTTCAACTGGAGCGAGCGCTTCACCGGCAACACGCTGCCGCTGGCATGGGTGACCATCAACGCGCCGCAACAGCGCTGGTACGTGACCGGCAAGCAAGGTCTGCGCATCACCGGTTCCACCACACCGCTGGGCAACTACGCCGACGGCCAACCGGCTTACATCGGCCATCGCCTGCAACACCACAAGGCAACAATCGACGCCACGCTCGATCCGCGATCGCTGACCGGCGGCGAACAGGCCGGCCTGGCACTGCTGCAGAACGAAACCCACTTCTATGCCGCGATGCGGGTGATCGATGGCAACGGCAGCGCCGTGGTGCTGTATCGCCGCGCCGGCAAGGATCAGCCGCAGACCGGTGTGCCGGTGGCACGGATCGCGCTGACCGACACCAACGCGCCCTTACGCCTGCGCTTCCAACTCGACGGCCCACACCTGGACGCGTTCTACGCAGCCGGTCGCGGCGACTGGCAGCCACTGGCACGTGACCTGGATGCCAGCCTGCTCAGCACCGACACTGCCGGCGGCTTCATCGGCGTCACCTTCGGGCCATACGTATACGACACGAGCAAGCGTTAAAGCCCATTGACTTGCCGCTTCAAGCCGTTGCCGTTGCCGTTGCCGTTGCCGTTGCTCGTGATTTTGCTGTCGCCCTTCGCCTTTGACTTTCCCGGGGCCCCCATCCGCAGCGACGGAGCCAGCGGGAAAAACCCGAAGGGCGACGTGCATGGATGCACGTCGTTTTCTGCCGCGGCATGGATGCCGCGTCAGAAAATCCCGCTGGCGCAGTGGACCCGTAGCGCAGCGTAGGGCGCGAGGACTGGGGCGTGCTTTCTTTGGGTTACCTTTCTTTGCACGAGCAAAGAAAGGTAACTCGCTCCGAAGGAGCGAAAGCCTTGGCTGTTGCTGTTGCTGTTGCCTTCAACGACAAATCAAACGCAAGAGCAGCGGAGCCCCGAAAAGGGATGCAAGCACAAACTCCTCTCTACGATATCTCGTCAACCATTCCTACACTTGCACGAACGTCCATGGATCCCCGCTTTCGCGGGGATGACGGTGGAGAGATGAGGGAGGACGGTAGGGGGATGGAGCGAAAGTCACTGGGTCCCCACCTTCGCGGAGGCAAGCTCTACGCGAACCACACCGAAAGAGCGCTCCATTGAAAGCAGCCAAGCCCCAGAAAAACCGGCAATCAAAAGCCCCGCGCAACGATCGAATACACCCGGAGAAACACCCCCAATCCAATCCCCTCACACCCAACATGTCACAGCCACCCCAGCTCGCAGATCCCCCCAAAAAAACCCGCGACATCAACCCGGCAACGGCTTCGCAGTGAATTCCAGATAAGTCGAGATGATGTACTTGTCACCGCTACGCGGCGGCAACGCCGCATGCATGTACATCCAGTACGGCGGAAACATCAACAACCGGCCCGTACGCGGCGCGATCTCCAGATCGAGATCGACGAAGCGGGTCTGCCCGCCCTCGGCAACATCATTGAGGTACCACAGGAACACCAGATAGCGCCCCGTCTCCTCGTCGCAGGCATCGAAATGCGGCTGGAATGCATCGCCAGCCTGCGCACGGTACTGCTTGATCCGCAGGTCCGCCATGCGCGGCCGCCATGGCACCTCGGCGGAGAGCCCGATGTCGCGGTTGTAACGCTCCAGCGCCTTCTGCATGTGCTGGATGAAGAAGCCCTTGAATGCCGGATCGGCCAACTGGGACACATTGAGTTCGGTCCAGGCGCTGTGCTCCAGCCCTGCACGCGCGCCCATGCCGTTGCGGCTGTGCCAGGCCGATGACGAATGGAACGACGCAACCAACTGCTCGCAGAATCCCGGCTCCAGATCGGCGTCATAGCAACGCACGTAATGCTTCAGGTCGGTCACGCTCATGTCGTCGACAAGCTCCTTGTGGGATTCAGACGGCGGAAATACCGACGTTGAAGTCGCCAATCGCCTCGACCAGCCGGGTCACGGCCTCGCGTTCGACCGGTTGCAGATGCGGGTTCCAGGTATCCATCAACAGGATCACGCGGGTGCTGTCGCTGCGATTCCAGGCTTCGTGCTCGAAGGTGTCGTCGAACACCATCGCACGCCCTTCCTTCCATTCGTGCAATACACCACCGGCCAGCAGCGCGCAGTCGCCGGGCACGATCAGCGGCAGGTGCACGGTCAGACGGGTATTGGTGACACCACGATGCGGCAGGATGTGCGAGCCCGGCGCCAGCACCGAGAAGCAGATTTCCGGCGCGTGATCGCGAATGCGCACCAGTGGCGTGCGCTCGATCGCCGCGGCGGTCGCCGCACAAGCCTGCGCACGGGCCTCATCGCGCATGCCATGGCGATAGAAGAAGTAGGCATCCCACGCCGGCGTACCGCCGCTGCCGGCCAGCAGACCGGCGGGCAATGCATCGGCCGGCTTGCCGAGGAACGGCGCATAGGCCTCGCCATCCTCACGCGTGGCCAGCATCTCGGTACGGATCGCATCGGTCGCCTGTTCCAGCTCTTCCAGCCACGGGAACAAGGTGCGTGACGGATAAGGCTCGGCCGGAACGTCCGGGACATAGAAAAACGTCGGCCGCTGTGAGGCATCCGCGTACTGGGCCGGCAATTCACCCAGATGAATCTTCAGGCCGCGTTCGACGCGATCCAGCGCATCAGGCCCGTATTGCGCACGCAAGGGATCGAGCAGTGACAGGAACAGACGCTGCCGTCCTGCATCGATGTAATCCATCGCATGCCGCACCCGTGGACGCAACGGCGGTGCGGTGGTGTCTTCGCCCAGCCAGCGCCCCTGACGTTGCGCGTGGGTCACCGCGGCGTAGTAGCCGACCAGCGCGCGCTCATGCCGGCCCTGTTTCTCGTGTAGCTCGGCCAGGCGCAGCTGCGCGCTGAAGTGCGTTGGCGCCTCAGCCAACAGCGCCTCCAATACCTGCATCGCGGACGTGTCATCGCCCGTGGCCGACAGTGCCGCGGCCCATCCCATGCGCGCCGGGATCCGCAGTTCGGAATCGGTTGCCGCAAGCGTCTGATACAACGGAATCGCCTGTGCCGACCGTCCTTGCGCCATCGCGATGTTGGCCAGCAACAGGTCCAGATCCGCCGGGGCATCGGGCTCGCCACGCCAGGCCGATGCCGCATGCCACGCCTCCTGCAATCGGCCCTGCTCGAACCATTGCCAGAGCTCGCGCACCCTGGTTTCCGCCTGCCTGGATGGCATCGACATCGTTGCGGCCCCCTGACCAAGAAAAAGCGGCGCGCCCCTGAGGACGCGCCGCGATTACCCTACTCCACACCCTTCCAGATCGGAAGGGCGCCTGGCTGCCCTTAGAACCTGTAGGTCGCGCGCATCCAGTAGTAGCGGCCGATCGTGTCGTAGGTGCTCACGTCGGTGTTCGCGTTCAACACGTTGTTCTGGTACATGATCGGCGGCTGCTTGTTGGTCAGGTTGTCCACGCCGAGATCGAAGCGCAGATTGGCGTCGCTCATGTCGTAGCCCAGCTGCAGCGAGTGGTATGCGTAGCTGCCGAAGTTCAGCACTACGCCCTTGTCCACGCCATCAGCCGACATGTTCTGCGACAAGTCGGTGCTGCCAACCTGGATCTTGCCGATGTAGCGCGTGCTCCAGGTCGCATCCCACGAACCCAGCTTCCAGCCGAGCTGAGCGCGGGCGCGCCAGCGGGCATAGTTGCCGTACGCCGAGTTGAACCGGCCCGCCATGCGGATCACGGTGTCGCCGGTATCGATGTTGTAGCGTTCCAGGTAGGTGCTGTCGAAGGCGAGGGTGAACCGGCCCCACTGCGTTTCCGGCAACGAGTAGTTCGCGCCGAAGTCGATACCCTGGGTATCGAGCTTGCCGATGTTGATCACCGGGGTCTCGATGTAGTCGATGTTGCCGGCGCTGACCGAGGTCGACGGGTAGCGATGGATGTAGCTGCAGTACGGGCTGCTGTTGTCGTTGTAGCAGAGGTCAACCACGGTCTGCGCGGAGATCTCCTGGATCACGTCCTTCAGCTTGACCTTCCAGAAGTCCACATTGAGCGACAGGCCCGGCACGAAGTCGGGGCTGTAGACAATGCCGTAGTCGAACGAGGTGCCCTTTTCCGGCTTGAGGTCGTAGCCCACGTACTTCGAACCGGAGGTGATCGCATCCACCTGCGACAGGCCCGAACCCTCCCAGCCGGTCGGCACGCCTTCGCAGGCGTTCTCGTGACCCGAGCCGGAGTAGCCGATGCAAGGATCGGTGAAGGTCGGCTGGTTCGCGCCCGGCCCGGCATAGAGGTCGCCGAGGGTCGGCGCACGGAACACCTGCGACACCGTACCACGCACCAGCAGGTCCTTGATCGGACGCCACTCAAGCTGGAACGAAGCACTGTTGTTGGTGCTGTCGACGCTGCTGTAGTCGGAGACACGATCGCTCACGGTCGCAGCAAGGCTACCGATCGACGAAGACTGCTCCAGGATCGGGACGTACAACTGCAGGTAGGCTTCCTTGACGTTGAAGCCGCCGCTCATCGGCGAGGAACAGGCCTCCGAGGAAATCGCGCATGAGAGGTCGGAGTCCATCACCGCATTGCTGCTGACGGTGTAGTTCGTGCTCTCCTTGCGATACAGCGCGCCCACCGCCAGCTGCACCGTGCCGGCCGGCAGGTCCCACAGGCCGCCGTTGGCACTGGCTTCCCACTGGCGACGGATCGTGGTGGTGCTGTAGTACGGGATCGATTCATGGCTGTTCAGCCAGGTCGAGGCGGCTTCCTGATCGAAGATGTTGATCTCGCCGGCATCGATCGCGCTCTGCAGTGCCGAATAGTCCACGTAGCCGTGGCTCCAGCTCTTCTGCTTGTAATGGCCGTAGTTGTAATTGACGTCCCAGGCCCAGCTGCTCTCGCCGAAGGTGCCCTTCAGGCCGACGACGTCTTGATCGTTGTCGGTCTTGTAGAAGCCCTCGCGCTGGCCCAGCGAAACGAAGCGGTTACGGTACTCGTAGCCGTCGGGACCGAACTCGACACCGAACGGGTTGTACGCATTGTCGGCAGCGATGGTGATGTTGTCGCTCTGCGCATCGAACGGCAGCGGCGCGATGGCGAAATGCGCCTCCGTGCGGTTGTGGTAGGCGCTGACGTACGCCTGCATGTTGTCGGTGATGTTGAAGCTACCGAGCACGAAGCCGCTGGTGCGCTGCTGCGGCGTCATCAGCAGGTTCTCTGCCTGATAGTTGTAGGCATCGGAGGACGAGTAGCACTTGTAGCCACCGCTGCCATTGCTGGTCATCGCGCCGCTCGCCGAACAGCCGTTGGCGGTCAGTGTGCTCTCAGGCAGCTTGTAGTAACCGGTCGGGGTACGGCTGGAGCCGCTCTTGTAGGCGCTGCCGCTGGACAGGTACAGCGCGTACTTGGAGTACTCGCGATCGGCCGAAGAGACCGCGTTCTGCTTGTTGGTATCAAGACCGACCACGATGTTGCCGCGGTCCCAGGTCTTGCCCCAGGTGAAGCTGCCGCCATGACGGGCGCCGTCACCTGCGCTGGCCTGACCATAGTTGGCGGAGACTTCACCGCCCTCGAAGTTCTTGCGCAGGATGAAGTTGACCACGCCGCCGATGGCGTCGGAGCCGTACACGGCCGAGGCGCCCACCTTCAGCACTTCGACGCGCTCGATCATGTTGGTCGGGATCGAGTTGACGTCGTTGTTGAAGACGCGGTGTCCGTCGATCAACAGCAGCGTGCGCTGCTCACCCAGGCCACGCAGCGAGATGGTCGATGCGCCATCGCCACCGCCGTTGTTGACCTGCGGGTTGGTCGCGGCACCGGCGATGCCCGGCAGCGACTGCAGCAGGTCACCGAGGGTCTGCTTGCCGCTCTCCTGGATCTGCTGGCGGTCGACCACGGCGACCGGGCTGGCGGTTTCCACGTCGACGCGGCGAACCAGGGAGCCTGTAACGGTAACGGTGTCGAGACTGACCGGCGTCTTGTCGCCGGAGGTGTCGGAGGTCTGCGCATACAGCGTGGCAGGCGCGAACGCGATGCCGAGCGGCAGGGCGATACGAACGGCGTGGGCGAGCTTGCTGGTTCTTCCGAGCATTGCAACGGTCTCCATGAAAAAGAGAAAGCACGACGGACAGGCCGATGGCGGCTTGCCGACGCGTGGCACCCAAAGTCGGGCTTGGTGTCAGGTCGCGTGCCCCAGCGATATATGTCTATCGGTGTGCACGCTTAGTTAAATTTTTATAAGACGAACCCCGGGCGGGCGTGCCTGAATGTTGGCGATTCTTGTCAATGCTGACACTTAATGTCATTGAACGGAATAATTCATGCGGATTCCGCGCGAAATTGTTATTAAAGTCTCGTTAAATTGCCCATTCAGTGCAAAACAGGCATGTGTCGCACCAATTTGGCACATATCACTGGAGCGAACTCGTCAGCCAGCATTCATGAACGCATTCAGGCCTGATAGCCCCAGCGTTCGAGGTACGGTTGCAGGGTCGGCAGGACCGGTTCGAAGTAGCGCCGATAGGGACGCCAGCGATCCAGCCCCCTCCGGTTGATGCCCTCGACCACCTGCGAGTAGCTCGGGGTACTGATGAAGCCCTTGTCGCGGGCATGGCGCTGGAAATCGAGCAGACGCTCGGGCTGCTCCAGCTGCAGGAAGGCCCCCAACCGCTGCACCTGCCCGGCGACGTCGTCCACCAGGTCTTCGTAACGGCTCTCCATCGCGACCGGCGCCAGCAGGCGGGCATGATGCAGCCAGTGCTCCATCGCGTCGGCATAGCCGTGCGCCAATCGCTCCAGATCCGAGCACAGCATCGCAAAGGCCGGCGAACGGAAGGCCTGCATGTAGCAGCTCAGCAGGACATCGCAGGGATGGCGCAGGGCCAGGATCACCTTCGCCTCGGGGAACAGCCGATGGATCAATGGCAGCCGCAGCAGGTTGAGCGGGTTCTTGTCGACCAGCCGCTGGCCAGGCGCCGGCGTCACCACCTCACGCACACGCTGCCAGTACTCGGCACGCAACGCGTCACAGGCCGCGTCATCAAGATCGCCCAGCCCATCGGGCCAGGCCAGGCCATTCTGCTCCAGTCGTTCGGCCAGCCCCTGCAGGAACGGCCGCTCGTCCATCGAGCACAGCGCGGGATGGGCGTCGAGCATCTGTTCCAGCAAGGTGGTACCCGAGCGCGGGAACCCGACCACGAAGATCGGCGAATCCGCCATCGTCGGTGCCGTGACCGGCCGCGCGGTGGCGTGGCGCGCGGGCGACCAGCGTTGGCGTGCGACCGGCAGCGGGGCATCGCCCTGCTTCATCGCCATCGGCACCAGCGGCGCGATACCTGCCAGCTGCGCGGCGTGTGCCTCGGCGCAGGCGCTCATCGCATCATCCGGCCGCTTGAGCTTGTCGTAGATACGCGCCAACGCAAAGTAGAGATTGCTGCGCTTGCGCTTGTCGCCCGGTTCGGCGAGCAGCATCTCCAGGGCCGTGCATGCCTGTTCCCATTGGTTCCCGCGCATCGCCAGCACGACCTGGGCGTTGAGCGTGTCCTGACGTGCTTCGTAGTCGGCAATGCTGTCGGCGGCCGGCAGGTGCGCCGCGGCGGCGCGTGCTTCGTCCAGACGATTGGCGCGCTCAAGCACCAGCACCCGCCGTGCCCACGCACGCACCGGATCGGGCATCCGCGCGATGCTGTCGCTCAGCAGCGCATCGGCCTCATCCGTCTGGCCGCCCTGCGCCAGCAGCCACGCCAGATCCTGAGCGTCTTCCGGATCCAGCGGCGGCCACTGCCGCCACGACGCGATCAGCACTTGCTCGCGCTGGAAGTCGCCGCATTCATGGCAGGCCATCGCCGCATGCAGCCGTGGCAGCGGCGCAGACGGGTCCAGTTCGTGCGCATCCAGCAGATGCTCGCGGGCGGCAGCGTAATCGCCCTCGTCCATCGCCAGCAGACCCAGGTTGTGATGCGTGACCGGATCGCGCGGATCCAGCGCACGCGCGCGCAGATACGCCGCCTGTGCCTCGTCGAGGCGATGCAACTCGCGCAACGCATTGCCAAGATTGTTCCAATGCGCTGCCTCCTGCGGCTGGCGCCGGGTCAGCTCGGCGTGGACCTCGGCGGCCTCAGCCACGCGCCCCTGCATCTGCAGGCTCACCGCCAACAGGCTGCGCACCAGACTGTCATCGGGTGCATGCGCCAGGTATCGCAACGCGCCCTGCTCCAACGCCTCGGCATGGCCGGATTCGAGGGCAGCCATCAGCGCCGGGATCGTGGGCACCGCGGCGCCTTGTGCAGAGAAAGGTGTGGTCATTGCGATACAGCAACCGCCTGGTGGGAAGCGGACCATAGCGGCCCGCTTGGCGGTTTCGCAATGGACTGCACTCCAGAACGTACAAAGTACACAACGCGCCCTGGAAATTTGGATCGCCGAAACTCAGGAGGGGCTCCGGCGGCTACCCCAAATTCGTCGCATGCACATAAAAAGGCGGGGCGTCCCTGGGGACGCGCCGCCTTGGCCCTTCTCGTCTGGAGGAACGCCGACCGTCCTTAGAACTTGTAGGTCGCACGCATCCAGTAGTAGCGGCCGATCGTGTCGTAGGTGCTCACGTCGGTGTTGGCGTTGAGTGCGTTGTTCATGTAGACAATGGGCGGCTGCTTGTTGCCCACGTTGTCCACACCCAGATCGAAGCGCATGTGTGCCGGGGCCATGTCGTAACCGACCGCAATCGAATGGTAGGTGTAGCTGCCGAAGTCCAGCGGATCGGTCTCGCTGTCGACATGGATCTTGCCGACATAACGCTCGGTGAGCGAGGCGTCCCAGCTACCCAGTTTCCAGCCCAGTACCGCACGACCGCGCCAGCGGGCGTAGTTGCCGAAGGAGTACGAGTAGGTGCCGGCCAGCTTGTAGACCTCCGAGCCGGTATCGATGTCGTAGCGCTGCAGGTAGGTGGTATCGACCGCCAGGTTGAACTTGCCGTAGGTGGTCCACGGCAGCGCATAGTTGAAGCCGAGGTCGATGCCCTGGGTCACCAGACTGCCGATGTTGACGGTCGGGGTCTCGATGTAGTCGATCGTGCCGGCGCTAACCGAACTGGACGAATAGCGGTGGATAAACGAGCAGTAGACGCTGGCATCGTTGGCATAGCAGAGATCGGCGACGGTCTGCGCGTCGATCGACTGGATCAGATCGTCGAGCTTGACCTTCCACCAGTCGAGGTTGATCGACAGGCCCGGAACGAATTCGGGGCTGTAGACCAGGCCGTAGTCAAACGACGTGCCCGTCTCGGCCTTCAGGTTGTAGCCGGCATAGACCGAACCGGACGTGATCGCATTGGTCTGCGACAGGCCGGAGCCTGTCCAGCCGGTCGATACGCCGGCACACGCGTTGTCGTGGCCTGAACCGGAGTAGCCGATGCAGGGATCATCGAAGCCTTCCGCGCTGGCGGTCGGACCTGCGTACAAATCGCTGATCGTGGGTGCACGGAACACCTGGGCCACGGTGCCACGCAGCATCAGGTCCCTGACCGGGCGCCATTCCAGCTGGAACGAGGCGCTGTTGTTGGTCGAGCTGACACTGCTGTAGTCGGAGAAGCGGTCGCTGAGGGTGACGTTGACAGCTCCGACCGGCGAAGCCTGCTCCAGCACCGGCACGAACAGCTGCAGGTAGGCTTCCTTGACGTTGAACGAACCGCTCAACGGCGACGAGCAGGCCTCGGAGGAGACCGCACAGGTGTTGTCGTCGTCCATCACCGCATTGCTGCTGACGGCGTAGTTCTCCGATTCCTTGCGGTACAGCGCACCCGCCGCCAGCTGCACCGCGCCGGCCGGAAGGTCGAACAGAGTGCCGGTGGCGCTGCCCTCCCACTGGCGACTGATGTTGGTGGTGGTATAGCGCGGGACCGACTGGTGGCTCTTCATCCAGGCGATGGTGGTGGCATCGCTCTGGTCGAAGATGTTGACCTCGCCCGAGTCGATCGCCGCCTGCAGCGCATCGTAGTCCACATAGCCGTGCGCCCAGGATCTGCTCTTGGTGTGGCCATAGTTGAAGTTGACATCCCAGGCCCAGCTCGAGTCGCCGATGTTGCCCTTCAGACCAAGCACGTCCTGGTCGGTCGTGGTGTCGTAGAAGTACTCGCGATTGCCCAGCGAGGTGAAGCGCGTGCGGTACTCATAGCCGTCCGGACCGAACTCGACGCCGAACGGATTGTAGGCGTTGTCGGCGGCGATGGTGATGCCGTCGCTCTGCGCATCGAACGGCAGCGGCGCGATGCTCATGTGCGACATCGTGTGGTTGTGGTACGCGTTGACGTACGCCTGCACGTTGTCGGTAACGTTGAAGGTGCCGAGCACGAAACCGTTGACGCGCTCCTGCGGCGTCATCAGCAGGTTGTCCGCCTGGTAGTTGTAGGCGTCCGACGAGGTGTAGCACTTGTAGCCGCCGCTGCCGTTGCTGGTCATCGCGCCGCTCGAACTACAACCGTTGGCGGTCAGGGTCGAGGACGGCAGCTTGTAATAGCCACTCGGGGTGCGGCTGGAACCGCTCTTGGTGACTACGCCGCTGGTCAGGTACAGCGCGTACTTGGAATACGCACGGTCAGCCGAGGACACCGCGTTCTGCTTGTTGTAATCCAGGCCAACCACCACGCTGCCGCGGTCCCAGGTCTTGCCCCAGGTGAAGTTGCCGCCGTGGCGTGCGCCGTCGCCATAGCTGGTCTGGCCGTAGTTGGTGCTGACCTCGCCACCCTCGAAGTGCTTGCGCAGGATGAAGTTGACCACACCGCCGATCGCGTCGGAGCCATACATCGCCGAGGCACCGACCTTCAACACTTCCACGCGCTCGATCATGTTGGTCGGGATCGAGTTGACGTCGTTGTTGAGGATGCGGTGGCCATCAACCAGGATCAACGTGCGCTGTGAGCCCAGGCCACGCAGCGAGATGGTCGATGCACCATCGCCACCTCCATTGTTGACCTGCGGGTTGGTCGCCGCACCGGCGATGCCCGGCAGCGACTGCAGCAGGTCGCCGAGGGTCTGCTTGCCGCTCTGTTCGATCAGTTCGCGACTGACCACGGCCACCGGACTGGCGGTTTCCACATCGACACGGCGAACCAACGAACCGGTGACCGTCACCGTATCGAGGCTGACTGCGTTCTTGTCGTCGGCACCGGCAGTGGTGCTCTGGGCATGCAGTACGAAGGGAGAGAGCGCCAGACCCATGGGAAGGGCGAGGCGCACAGCTTGTGCGAGCTTGCTTGTTGTTGCGGGCATTGCAACGACCTCATTGCAAGAGAGTGAAAGAGCGGGACGTGTGTCCGCACTCCTTTCTGCGCCACGGCTAACGTGGCGCAGAGGAACATGTCGCGCGCCTTCGACCTCTTGTCGCAGCGTGCTTGGTTAAAGTTTTAGAAGAAATTCGTTGGGATCATGTGTTGCCCTTCCACATGCCCTGGGATACATCGATATGACTTGGCGATAGATTTCAAGCCACGGCATTCTCGTGCCATTTATGTACTTATGCAGACATCAACCGGGTTGGTACGGGCCAGCCTGGGTACAGACAGAGCATGTGAGCACCGTCGCGGTGCGCTGTTATCAGGCCACTGCGACAGCGATATTCTGCTGGCATTCAGGCTGGCGGCACGATCCGCGCACGTTTGTCAGCCCATGCGAACGCCGGCGTCCATCGAAACTATCCCGCGAACTACTTCTCCTTCCGCCAATTCACCGACCCCTTGGTCTCCACCGTGCTCGATTCCACTTCCACGTCAAAGCCGCGGCTTAGCAGGTACTTCAGCGTTAATACCGAGCCGGCGCCGATCATTGATACGCCGTAGCCGACGTATATCTTCGGGGAGAGGTATTTTCCGAAACCCAATACCGAGCCGCCCAAGGTGCTGGATTGCTGCACGCCGGCGTCGTCCAGGCCGAGTTTTGCGCCTAGTTGCGAGGCGATCAGGCTGCTGCCGGCCGATAGTGCGGCGGAAGCGGCGGTGACTTGTTCGGTTTCGCTGCTGCTGGCGGTGGCCAGGCCGCGGCCCAGTACCAGATACGACATGGCCTCGGATTGCGACATCGTCGGGTCCGACCAGACGTCGGCGCGGGGCGATTCGGCGCGGCCGCTGACGTCGATGCCGGCGGTGACGTCGCCGATCTTGCGTTCGGCGCGGATATTGATGCGTGGGTCGGAGACGATGTTGTTGTTCCAGGTCAGCTGGCCGCGGCTGATGGTCAGATCCTGGCCATACGCTTTATATCGACCACTGACGTCGAGGCCACCGTTGGCGGTCGTTTCGTAGCCGGGGCGCGAGCGGATCTGC
This sequence comes from Pseudomonas sp. GW821-FHT07E12, assembly GCF_058986605.1. Classification (NCBI taxonomy): domain Bacteria; kingdom Pseudomonadati; phylum Pseudomonadota; class Gammaproteobacteria; order Pseudomonadales; family Pseudomonadaceae; genus Pseudomonas; species Pseudomonas sp. GW821-FHT07E12. The sequence goes on from NZ_JBYSVX010000044.1 coordinate 15,839, forward strand.
AGTTGGCCGGTCAGTGCGCCCTTCAGGCCGAAGCCGTTCATCTTGACCTTGTCGCCGAGCGCGATGGTCAGCTGCATGTCCAGCGGCGAGGCTGGGGTTTGTTCGGGATCGACCGGATCCAGCACCACCACATCTTCGGATACGGAGGTGCCGCGATCGAGCCGCTCCAGGTCGATGTCGCCTTCCGGCACCGTCACCTGGCCGCGGAGTTGCATGATCTTGCCCTGGATGCCGAATCGCAGGTCCGGATTGGCGATGATGCGTAATTCGCTGGTGTTGTAGGCCAGCACGTTCTGACCTTGAATATTGAGTTGCAGCGGCGTGCCTTCGCCGTACCACGACAATCCGCCATCGACATTCAAGGTGCCGTCACCGGACTTCACTGATGCGGTAATCTTTGCCGAGCCGTCCGGGAGCGCATCGAAGCGGCCTTTGCCTTCGCTCAGCGACAGGCCCATCGATGGATACTCGGCAGTGAAATTACTCAGCGTGGCGTCGCCGCCGAGCAGCGGTTTGCTGCGGGTGCCGCGCAGGCTGACGTGGCCTTCGAGCAGGCCTTTCGGGCGATCGATCTCGGCGACGAACAGCTGCAGCCAGTTCATCCGCGAAATGTTGGTGTAAAGCTCGCCGTTGAGCGGCGCGTAGTCGTCCCAGCCGGTGTTGAACTTGGCATCGACGAAGCCGTTGCCCTGGAAGCCGATGCCGAGATAACCGTTGATCTGCTTGGGATCGAACGTCGCACGCATGCTGAAGTGGTCGTAGCGGACCAGTTCGCCCCGATTGGGGTTGGTGCCGAGATCGACCTGAAAGCGCGGCTCGCCCAGGCGTACGCCACCTTCAAGCGAGGTGATCTCGAAACCGCCTTCCCAGGCATTGCCGCGCGGTTTGAAACTGCCATCGATCGCGACATCACCGCGCAGGATGATCTGGCGTCCATTCTGTTTGGGCAACCACGGGTGGATCAACGACAGCGGCAGCGGACCGCCCTTCACTGTCACGCCGTCGCGCGGCCAGTCGGCCTTCGCACATAGCGCACCACCACTGCCGGCGGCGAAACAGGCGTCGGAGAGCGTGAACGCTGCGCCGTTCAATCCGAACTGCGCCGGCTGCCGCAGCGCCCAGGCTTCGCCCTTGGACGGTGCGATACGCAACGTTGCAAGTTGGCCTTGCCAGCGCGCGCCGTTGCGATGTGCGTCGCCGCGTAGCGACAACGAAGCCATTGCGCTTTTTGCCTCGACATCGAGAGCGAGGTTCTCGACCGCGCCGCGCGCCTGCACGCTCACGCTGTCCAGCACCAGACCGGCGGTGATCGCGCTGCCCTGCAACGCGAGCGTGCCGCCATCGCCGCGCCACGGCAGGCGTCCGCGCAGGCTCAATGTCTCGGCACTGTAGCTCTGCCAGCGCAGGCCGCTGCCGGCGAGGTCGGCGGTGATGTCCGGGGCATCGCGATGGCCTTTCACCTGCAAGGTGCCGCGCAGCGTGCCGGCGCTGCCGGGCAGCAGATCGTCGAGTTGCAGCGGTTGCAGCTGCGCGTCGATATCGAGTGTGTCGCCGACTTTGCCCTGTGCGGCGATGCGGCTGTTGCCAAGCGCCAAGGTCAACTGGCCTTCGCCCTGCGTGCCTTGCAGTGCGAACTTGCCGCTGGCGTCGAGCGTGCGTTGGCGCAACTGACCTTTGAGTGCGTCGATCTGCGCGGTGAGCTCGTAACCGGGCGACGCACCACCGGCGGGCGCGGGCAGTTGCCGGCCCTTGGAAGCGATCTTGCCGGAGAGGCTGCCGTCCCAACCCGGTGCGAAATAACCGGGGTCGAATTTCGCCAACGTCGCGGCCACATCCCAGCTCAGTTCCGGCACCCACGCCACATCACCGGTGACGTCGAGCGTGCCGCCCGGCGTGTTCGCCTGCAGTTGCTGGATATGTGCGCGCTGGTCATTGCCGCGCACATCGAACTGCAATGCCGCCTGTTGCGCATCACGCTCGACATCGGCGTGGCCGATCGCGGCCCAGGCCTTCAGGTTGCCGGCCACGCCCAGACGCGCGTCCTTCAGTTCGATCGGCACCGCCGGCGCCTGTGGCGTGGCCGGATCCGGCGCCGGCACGAAGCGCAGGCCATTGGCGTTGACCGAGAAACGGAACGTCGCGTTGTCCGGATCGGTGAAGTCGGCGCTGCCCTGCAGCTGTGTACGCCCTTCGAACGCATCCACCACCAGCGGCTGCACCTGCAGCACCTGATCCTTGAGCACGATGTGCGAGGGTTGCAGCGTGGCGTGCAGGTCGCCTTGCTTGAGCGTGCCTTGCAGGCGCGCGTCGCCGCCCTTGCCGTCCGCGCTCAGGTCGAACGCGAGGGGTTTGCCGGCAGATGCGGCTGTGCCTTCGGCCCGTGGTATCAGCAACGACAGATCCAGCGCTTCGGTGGCCGCCTTGAATTGCCAGGTCGGATCCTTGCGCCCGGTCAGCACCAGCGTCGCGCGCAGCGGTTCGGGCGCGCGGCCGGCGAGTGCGACTTCCATCTTCGACAGATCGCCACGCGCAACCAATCCGACACTCGCCGGCGTGCGGCCACGCGGAGCCGGCAGCACCACGGTCGCGGTCAGGTTGGCCTTGTAGTCCTTGTACGGGAGATAGTCGCCATCGATGCGGAAATCACCGCGATCGCTGTTCACCACCAACTGGCGCGCGCGCAGCTCGCCTTGCGCCGCTTCCACGCCGCCCCGGATGCGATGCAGGTCGATCATCGGCTGCTGCAGCTGGGTGATGCGCAGGTTGTCGACGACGATGCTGTCGACCTGGATCGCCAGTGGCAGGTCGATCTGCGGCAGCGATTCCGGCCAGCTCGGCAGCTTGAAGGGTTCCTCGCTCTTGCCGAGATTGAGCGTGGCATTGCTCACTTCCAATGCATCCAGCCGCAGCTTGCGGCCGAGCAGTGGACGCAGGTCAGGAGCCAGATACACGCGCTCGGCGGTGAAATGGATGTCCTGATAACGGAAATCGACGTTGCGCAGCGTCAGTGGCCCGGCCAGGGGGCCATCTGCTTCGCTCCAGGTGAACACCGCGCCGACAGGCAAGCGTGCCACCACCTGCGCCAGCAGCACATCGCGGCCGGCCACGGTCTGCAACAGCCAGTACAGCGCGAACAGCAGCAACAGCACCACGCCGATCATGCCGAGACCGGAACCGATCCAGAAGCCACGACGGCGATAGAAGCGTCGGCGCGGTGATGGTGTGGGAGCGCTCTGGTTCACAGGTTCGCTCCGATGTTGATGTAGAGCTGGACCTGCGAATCCGGGCTGTTCAGGCCGTGCCCGATATCCACCCGCACCGGCCCGACCGGCGATTTGTAACGCACACCGACACCGACACCGGTATGCCAGTCGGGCGTGTCGTCGAATGCGCTGCCGCTGTCGACGAATACCGCCATGCCCAGCGGCCCGCCCTTGAAGTAATGCTCGTACTCGGCGCTGGCGGTGATCACGCTCTTGGCACCGAGTGCGTACTTGCCGCTGCGCGGGCCGACCTCGCGATACGCGTAGCCACGCACGCTGTCATCGCCACCGGCAAAGAAACGCAGGCTCGGCGGCATCGACACCAGATCGCTGGTCCAGGTGCTGCCGGCCTCGCCACGCAGGATCATGCGGCTGTCCGCACCGGCCGGCAGGAACCAGCGCAGCTTGCCGTAGGCCTGCACGAAACTGGCATCCGAACCGACACCGCCCATGCCGCCACGCAGTTGCATCGTGGCGGCGATGCCCTTGCGTGGGAACATGCGGTCATCGACGTTGACGTAGTTCATCTCCAGCTGCGGATATACCAGCGTGGCGTACTGATAGGTCAGCGGTTGATTGTCGTTGTCGTTATCGGGGTAGTAACCCCAGCGCTCGCGCAGGGCATTGATCGAAGCGATCGCGGTCCAGTGTTCGTTGAGCTGGCCGCTGCGCGCGGCGCTCAGCTTCAGGTTACGCAGGTCGATGTAGTCGGTCTGCTCGTCGTACACGCGCGCGGAGAATGCGTACCAGCCGTCCAGCCAACCAAATGCCGGAATGCGGTAGGTGGTGCTCAGCGATTTGCGCTTCTGCGCGTAGTCGAGCTGGGTGTCCATCTTGTGGCCGCGCGAGTTGACGTAGCGACGCGCGACGCCGCCGCGCACACCCGGACCACTCTCGCTGCCATAGCTGAGACCGGCGGTATAGATCGTGCGCTTGGCGCGGGTGAGCTTGACGTCCACCGGCACGCGTCCCTGGTCGTCGGCTTCCTCCGGCCGGGACTGGATATCGATGCTGCTGAAGTAATCCAGCTTGGTCAGCGATTCGCGCAGCCGGTCCAGCTTGCCCTCATGGTAGTAGCTGCCTTCTTCCCAATACACCAGCGGGTCGAACAGGCCCTTGTTGAAATAGTCGTAGTCGAAGCGCACCGGCCCCATGTCGTAGCGACGGCCGCTGTCCCAGGCCAGGTCGATATCGGCGGCATGCTCGGCGCGGGTGACCTCGACCCGGCGCTGGGTGAAGTCGGCATCGAAGTAACCGCGTTCGGCCAGGCGACGGGTGATCCGGACTTTGCTGGCTTCGTAGTTGGGGTGGTTGAAGGTTTCGCCCGGCTTGGGCTGGAACTGTTCCAGATCCTGCTTGATGTACTGGTCATCCTCGGCCCAGCCGTCCATCTCGATATGCGAGTTGCGCACTCGCACCGGCTCGCCCTTGTCGATGGTGATCACCACCGTCAGATGGTCGTTGTCACGCGGTGCCTGGATGTCGATCGTCGGTGTGTAGTAGCCGAACGGCTCCAGCGCGGTACGGGTCTGCGCTTCGGCCTGGCTGAGCAGGTATTCCAGCCGCGATTCGCCCTGTTCCTTGCCGACCGCTTCGTACAGCGCGAGCGAGACCTCGATGTTCTCGATCATCGCCGCGTCGTCGTCCTTGTCCAGGCCCTTGATCTGCACCTTGTCGATGGTGCCGCGCGCGTGGGCGGCGCCGACGACGCACAGGAGCAACAAGGTGGCGAGGACAGGGGGATTCAATCGCATGCAGTGAGGATAGCCGGATGAGTCCTGTGGGCTGTTAATGGGGTGTCGAAAGACTCAAGTCACTGGGTCCCCGCCTGCACGGGGACGACGATGCGTGAGCGTTGGCTGCGAGCCCCTGCTGGAAGAGGGGCTTTCGGGCGTCAATTCGACAGATGCTCGATCGCCGCGACGCTGCCGAGGCGGTCGCCGAGCTTCTTCAGCAACGCGAGGCGGTTGGCACGCAGCTTCGGATCCTCGGCGTTGACCATCACCCCGTCGAAGAACGCATCGACCTGCGGACGCAGCCGCGCCAGCCGTGCCAGCACCGCGACGTAGTCCTTCTGATGCAGGCTTGCGCCGGTATCACCGATCGCTGCTTCCACCGCCTCGGCCAGTGCTTCCTCGGCTGGCTCGGACAGCAGCGCGGTGTCGATGTCGCCGGGGATCTCCACCTCGCCCTCGGCCTTGCGCAGGATGTTGCGGATGCGCTTGTTGGCGGCAGCCAGCGATCCGGCTTCCGGCAGCTGCGCGAAGATGCCGATCGCATCGATGCGGCGGTCGAAGTCGTATAGCGAAGCCGGCTTCAGTTCCGCGACCGCGTTGAAGTGTGTGGCCGGCACGCTCTTGTCGGAGTAGTAGCCGCGCAGGCGGTCGAGGATGAAGTCGTAGAGTTCCGATCCAGTGGGAATCGCATCCAACACTGTGAGCGTCTGCCCTTGCTTGCCGAAGTGGTCTTTCAGGAAATCGATGACGAAACCACTTTTCGCCTTGCCTTCATCGACATTCGCTGCCGTATCAGCCTGAGCAGCATCCGCGTCTTTCTTCGGACTGTGTGAAGCGACGGCGAACAATGCCTGCAATACCGCTACATTGAGTAGGTCACCCAAGTTCAGATCAAACCCACTCTCGATCACCGTCCGCGCCAACCCCAACGCATTACGCCGCAGCGCAAACGGATCCTTGTTGCCAGTCGGCTTCAGTCCTGCCGCGAAACCACCGGCCAGCGTATCCAGACGCTCGGCGATCGCCAGCACCTTGCCCAACGGCGACAGTGCGATGTCATCGCCGGCGAAGCGCGGCTGATAAGCCTCGTCGATCGCCAGCGCGACTTCGGGCGATTCGCCGCCGGCAATCGCGTAATGACGTCCGGCGATGCCCTGCAGTTCCGGGAATTCGCCGACCATCCGCGATTGCAGGTCGTTCTTGGCCAGCTCGGCGGCACGCCGTGCCTGCGCCGGATCAACACCGACCTGCTGCGCAATCACCTCGGCCAGCACAGCCACGCGCGCAACCTTGTCGGCCACGCTGCCAAGCTTGGCCTGGTAGGTGACGGTCTTCAGACCCCCGCCCATCGCGAGCAGACCCTGCTTGAGATCCTCATCGAAGAAGAACTTGGCATCGGAGAAACGCGGGCGGATCACCCGCTCGTAGCCCTTGGCGACCTCGGCGACGTCCTTCGACTCGATGTTGGCGATGCCGATGAACTTCTCGGTCAGCTTTCCGGCAGCATCGAGCACCGGGAAGAATTTCTGGTTGATCTCCATCGTCTCGATCAGCGCTTCCTGCGGCACCGCCAGGAACTCGCGCTCGAAACTGCACAACACCGCCGACGGCCACTCGACCAGGTTCACCACCTGCTCCAGGTTGTCGTCGGTGATGCGGGCGCTGCCGCCGGCCTGCTTCGCGGCGGCCTGCACCTCGGCGACGATGCGGGTGCGACGCGCATCCGGATCGACCAGCACGTGCGCGGCTTCCAGCGAGGCGACGTAGTCTTCCGGCGCGCTCAGCCACACGGTCTTGTCGTGCATGAAGCGATGGCCACGGCTCATGCGGTCGGCCTTGACACCAAGCAGCTCGGCCTCGATCACGTCCTTGCCCAGCAGCAGCACCAGCCAGTGCACCGGACGCGCGAACGCGTAGTCGTGGTCGCCCCAGCGCATCGGCTTGGGAATCGGCATCGCCGCGATCGCCTCGCGCACGATCTCCGGTAACAGCTCAGCAGTGCGCGCGCCCGGCTTCACCGCGCGGTGCACGAAACGCTCGCCCTTGGCGTCGCTGGTGCGCTCCAGCGCGCTCCATTCCACACCCGCCTTGGCGGCGAAACCTTCCAGCGCCTTGGTCGGCTGGCCATCGGCGCCGAGTGCGATGTTGAGATAGGGGCCGAGCACTTCCGAACGCTGCTCGGGCTGCTCGATCGCCACGCCCGGCAGCAGCACCGCCAGACGACGTGGTGTGGACAGCGGCCTGGCGTCGCCGCGCTCGTAGGCGATGCCGCGCTTGTCCAGCCCGGCGATCACGCCATCGAAGAACGCCTGCGACAGGCCCGGCAGCGCCTTGACCGGCAACTCCTCGGTACCGAGTTCGATGAGGAGGGGCTGCATCATGCGGGCGTGACCTGTGTTGCGGAAGCGGACGTGGGAATGGGTGCGTCGAACGGGATGTAGTGCTGGCCGAACACGGGTAATGCCTCGCAGCGATCGACGTGCGCGCGCAGCGCCGGCCAGGGTGCGAGATCCAGCGGCAATGCTTCGCGCAGATGGGTAGTGAAACAGGCGACGCCGATGTCGGCATGGCTCATCGTGTCACCGACCAGCCAGTCGTGGCCGACGCGCGCGGCGCATGCCTTTTCGAGTTCATGCAAGGCGCCCTCGACCTGGGTGCGACAGCGCAACAGCCACAACTCGCTGTGCATGTCGGCCGGGCGGAAGATGCGTTCCAGCACGATCAGCACGGCCTTGTCGATGGCGCCGGTGGCCAGCGCGATCAGGCGCTGCGCGTCGCGGCGGGCGATGCCGGTGGCAGGCATCAGCGCGCGTTCGGGGCCGACCTGGTCATCGAGATAGTCAAGCATCATCGCCGACTCGGTCAGCACTTCGCCGTCGTCCAGCACCAGGGTCGGCGCGCGGCCCAACGGGTTGTACTGGCGAATGCGGTCGAAATCCTTGCCGACCGACCAGGCGCGATGTTCGAACGGCATCCCGTACAACGCCATGGCGATCGCCACGCGCCTCACGTACGAGGAGTCGTACATGCCGATCAGGAGCATGCAGCCTCCGGCGTCGGCTTCTTCAGGCCGGGGAAACCGAGCTTCTCGCGCTGCGCGTAGTACGCCTGCGCCACCGCCTGGGCCAGCGCGCGCACCCGCAGGATGTAGCGCTGGCGCTCGGTGACGGAGATCGCGCGGCGCGCGTCGAGCAGGTTGAAGGTGTGGCTGGCCTTGATCACCTGCTCGTAGGCCGGCAGCGGCAGGCCGACTTCGACCAGCTTCTGCGCCTCGCGCTCGCAGGCGTCGAAGCGGTGGAACAGCTCGGCCACGTCGGCATGCTCGAAGTTGTAGGTGCTCTGCTCGACTTCGTTCTGGTGATAGACGTCGCCGTACGTCACCGGCGTGCCGTCCGGGCCGTAGGTCCAGACCAGGTCGTAGACGTTGTCGCAGTTCTGCAGGTACATGCAGAGCCGCTCCAGGCCGTAGGTGATTTCGCCCAGTACCGGCTTGCACTCGATGCCGCCGGCTTGCTGGAAATAGGTGAACTGGGTCACTTCCATGCCGTTGAGCCACACTTCCCAGCCCAGGCCCCAGGCGCCGAGCGTCGGCGATTCCCAGTTGTCCTCGACGAAGCGCAGGTCGTGCACCAGCGGATCGATGCCGAGCGCCTTCAACGAGCCCAGGTACAGCTCCTGGATGTTGTCCGGGTTCGGCTTCATCGCCACCTGGTACTGGTAGTAGCGCTGCAGGCGGTTGGGATTCTCGCCGTAACGACCGTCGGTGGGACGGCGCGAGGGCTGCACGTAGGCAGCGTTCCACGGCTCCGGGCCGAGCGCACGCAGGAACGTGGCCGGATGGAAGGTACCGGCCCCCACCTCCAGGTCCAGCGGCTGGATCAGCACGCAGCCCTGTTCGGCCCAGTATTGGTTGAGGGTCTGGATCAGGCCCTGGAAGGTGATCGGTACGGACCGGGTGTCGGACATGCTGCAAAGGCCGGCGGATTGAGGGGTGGGATAGTATAACGAGGCTCTATACATTGACCTTTCCAGGGGCGAATCGGTAATCCAATGAAAGTCTCCAACGTCCCGGATATGGCCACTCTGCCGCGCGGCCGGCTGACGTTCGAGCGCGTGGTCGCGGTGCTGATCGCCGATGGCATGGTCGATCCGGTCGATCGCGAGCGCATCCAGTTCTCCGCCGGTGGCGCGCGCAACGCCAGCGACGTGCATCCGCTGGTGCTGCTGTCCAACCTCAAGCTCAAGGCCGGCCAGCCGCCGGCCGGCGAGCTGGGCCTGGAACGCCTGACCGAATGGCTGGCCACCCACACCGGCATGCGCTATCTGCGCATCGATCCGACCCGGGTCGACGTGCACGCGGTGGCCGGCGTGGTGTCTCACGCGTATGCGCGTCGTCATCGCATCCTGCCGCTGGCGGTCGAGGCCGATCACGTCCTGATCGCCACCAGCGAGCCGCTGGCGCTGGACTGGCTGGCCGACGTGCAGCACCTGACCCGCCGCAAGATCCAGGTGGTGCTGGTCAATCCGCTCGATCTGCACCGCTACACGATGGAGTTCTTCGGGGTGACCCAGTCGGTGCGCGGCGCGCGCAACGACGTGCGCGGCACCGAGGCCAGCAGCGGCCTGCCCAGCTTCGAGCAGCTGGTCGAACTGGGCCGCGCCGGCGACGTCACCGCCGATGACCAGCACGTGGTGCACATCGTCGACTGGCTGCTGCAGTACGCCTACGAGCAGCGCGCCAGCGACATCCACCTGGAACCGCGCCGCGACCTGGGGCGGATGCGCTTCCGCATCGACGGCGTGCTGCACAAGGTGTTCGAAGTGCCGCCGAACGTGATGACCGCGATGATCAGCCGGATCAAGGTGCTCGGGCGCATGGACCTGGGCGAGCGCCGGCGCCCGCAGGACGGCCGCATCAAGACCCGTTCGCCGGGCGGGCGCGAGGTCGAGATGCGCCTGTCGACGATGCCGACCGCATTCGGCGAGAAGTGCGTGATGCGCATCTTCGACCCGGATGCGGCGTTCAAGAGCATCGAGCAGCTCGGTTTCAGCGCCGACGAGGCCGCCGGCTGGAACGCGCTGGTCGGCCGCCCGCACGGCATCGTGCTGGTGACCGGGCCGACCGGCTCGGGCAAGACCACCACGCTGTATTCCACGCTCAAGCGGCTGGCCACGCCGGACGTGAACGTGTGCACGGTCGAGGATCCGATCGAGATGATCTCGCCGGAATTCAACCAGATGCAGGTCCAGCACAACATCGACCTGGACTTCGCCTCCGGCGTGCGCACGCTGCTGCGACAGGACCCGGACATCATCATGATCGGCGAGATCCGCGATCTGGAAACCGCGCAGATGGCGGTGCAGGCCTCGCTGACCGGCCATCTGGTGCTCTCGACCCTGCACACCAACGACGCGCCCTCGGCGATCACCCGCCTGCTCGACCTGGGCGTGCCGCACTACCTGGTCGCCTCCACTCTCAATGGCGTACTGGCGCAGCGCCTGGTGCGCACGCTGTGCCCGCACTGCAAGCGCCCGCACACGCTGGACGATACCGACTGGGCGCCGATCCGCGAGCCGGGCGAAGCACTGCCGGCCAAAGTCACCACGCATGCCCCGGTCGGCTGCCTGGAATGCCGCCGTACCGGCTATCTCGGCCGGGTCGGCCTGTACGAACTGCTGCCGCTCAGCGCCAACCTGCGCGCGCAGGTCCGCGCCGACATGGACCTCGCCAGCTTCAGCCGCGCCGCCCGGGGCGAAGGCCTGCGCACACTGCGCCGCACCGGCCTGGAGAAAGTCGCCGAAGGCCTCACCACCGTCGAGGAAGTGCTGTCGGTGCTGCCGCCGCGGGAGTAACCGCGGGAGCGCCGGAAACCTGATCGCCCACCGGCTCCGTCGCAATGTGGCGCTGACTGCGCTACAAAAAGCACGCCGCCCATCGGAACGGGCGGCAGGCAGGCCGCTTCCACACGCAATCCGCGCCATGCCGCCGGATCGGACCCGGTGGCATCACGCCCAGCCCGACGGAACGCGGCCCTTCGCGATCACGACGATCGCTTGACGATGGCTTGGAGAGGGAGAGCGCTATGACACTTTACGCATGGGTAAATCCCGTCGGCGAAGGCGATATGGGCTTCGTGCCGCATCTGGAGGGATTCAGCGCCCTGGTCGATCACACCTGGGTGACCACCTACGACAACCGGCAGGACGCTTATGCGGATATCGCCGCCGTCCTGGCCCATCAACAGCACTACTGGTTCTGCTGGGGCGTGTTCCATGCGCAGGGCTACAGCACCAGGGTTCCCGGCGGTTTCGCCGGACAGGCACCGGCGGATCTGAGCCGGGCCGATTGCCTGTGCCAGCCCAATCAGCCCTCCAAAGGCAACCCACCCGCGCAGGGCACGATCTTCCGCTACGGCATCAACGGCGTCTGCCACCAGTTGGCCAATCAGGTGTTGTGGGCGACCGGCAGCGCGAACACGCCACCACTGACGGTACGCATCGCACGTGGCTACTGGCTGAGCACTGCGCTGTACGGCACCTATGGGCGCAACTGGGCCTCGAATGCCTGGACGGAAAAGAAGAACGCCTGCGCAGTGGGCGCGGCGTTGTCGCCCGAGGACGAGCCGGACGCATTCGCCGCCCGGGTACACAGCGTGCTCGGTGAGGCCTTGGCCGCCGAGGCACACGACAAGGTACTGACGCATCGCGATACGGCGCTGGCGGCACTGGCCGCGATGGCGGCGCGCCCGGCAGCACAGCCCGACGCTGCTACCCGCGACGAGTGCAAACAGGTCAATCAGATCGCGCTTGAGTTCCAGCAACGCGCCGCGGAGAAACTGACGCCCGAGCAGTACCGGCAGATCTTCGAGCTGGAGCCGGAGGAACGGCTTGCGCTGGTCGATCCCGGCTTGGCGGGGTAGTTGGATCGATCCTGGATCGGGTCACGTCTTCCCTAAAAAAAGGCGATGGTCCAGCCGCTCAGGACAGTAAACAACACTCGTCATCCCCGCGCAGGCGGGGGTGAGGGCGGGCCGCTAGCGAGCCATTGGCTCGCGCCTGCTCGAACGCCCGAGTGCTGTGCGCGAGGGCTGGGGATCGAAGATCCAGTGCCTTTCAGCTTTCCCGGCGCAAAAGTCGCTGGGTCCCCGCCTGCACGGGGACGACGGTAGTGATTTTGTCGGCTACTTCTTTTTCGCCTCCCCACAAGCGGGGAGTAACTCGCAGCGCCTGGTGGGTCGAACCAGCCCCGGAACACAACACTTCCACCGGAAACGGTTGAAGCGCATCGCCCCTGACGCTCTAATCAACTCGGAGCAAGCCGTTCCCCCACACCGTAACAATGAGCCAGCTTCCCTTCCTGATCCTCGAAACCGGCCAGCCGGTGCAGCCGCTGAAGCGCTATGGGCGCTTCCCGCACTGGATCCGCGTGGCCGCGGGACTGGTCGAGCGCGAGACCCAGGTGGTCGATGTCGAGTCGGGCGCGGCATTGCCCGATCGTCAGCACTTCGCCGGCGTCATCGTCAGTGGCTCGGCCGCCTTCGTCACCGATCGCGCCGAGTGGAGCGAGCGCTCCGCCGACTGGCTGCGCGAGGCCGCCCATGCCGGCGTGCCGCTGTTCGGCATCTGCTATGGCCACCAGTTGCTGGCGCATGCGCTCGGCGGCCAGGTCGACTACAACCCGGCCGGGCGCGAGTCCGGCACGATCGAGCTGGAACTGCATCCGTCGGCGTTCGAGGATCCGCTGTTTGCCGGCCTGCCCGGCCGCTTCCCGGCCCACGCCACCCATTTGCAGACGGTGCTGCGTGCGCCGGACGGCGCCACCGTGCTGGCGCGTTCGGTGCAGGACCAGTGCCACGCGTTCCGCTGGGGCGAGCGCGCCTGGGGGGTGCAGTTCCATCCGGAATTCGCCACCCACCACATCCGCGGCTACGTCAACGCGCGCGCCGACTGCCTGGCCCGCCACGGCCGCTGTGCACGCACGGTCGCACGCGAGGTCACCGCCGCGCCGCTGGCGCGCAAGCTGCTGCGGCGCTTCGTGCAGCACGCGCGCGGGCTGCGGCCGGCCGCCGACAGGAACCTTGGCCCGACGCTTTACCGGTAGCGGTACAGCGTCGGGACTGAAGTCCCTCCCACAAAAACGCCCCCGCCCACGGATGTGCGCTGCTTTTGTGAGGGACTCGCGAAAAACGGCGATAATCCACCTGTTCGCCGGATCGTCCGGCACGCTCCCCACCCGGAATATCCATGAGAGAGATCCACAAGGTGCCGGCATCGTCCGGCGCGGAATGGCTGCTGACCGGCTTCTCGCTGCTGCGGCGCGCGCCGCTGGCGCTGGGTTCGCTCGGCGTGATCTGGGCGCTGGCCGCCTCGCTCGCCCTGTCGCTGGCGCTGCTGGTGCCTGTGCTGGGCACTGCCGTGCAATTCCTGCTGGTACTGGCCGGCCCGCTGTTCATGGGCGGACTGCTGTGGGCGATCCGCGAGGTCGACCAGGGTCGCCAGGCCAAGCCCTCGCACCTGCTGCACGGCCTGCAGGAAGGCCGCGCGCCGCACCTGCTGGTGTCGCTGCTGCCGCAGATCATCGCCGGCCTGCTGCTCGGCGTCCTGCTGCTGGCGTTGATCGGTACGCAGGGATTGCTGCAGCTGTCGGATGTGATGGTCCAGCTCAACGCGCTCAGTGCCTCGGGCAAGCAGCCGGATCCGGCCGAGATCGAAGCACTGGCCGCGACCCTGCCGGCCGGCCGCATCCTGCTGTGGCTGCTGCTGGTGCTGGCGACCTTCGCCGCCCTGACGCTGGCGTTGTTCGTGATGCCGCCGCAGGTGATGTTCGACCGCAGCGGCGGCTGGAAGGCGCTGCGCAACAGCCTGCGCGCCAGCATCCACAACCTGCCGGCGATGCTGGTGTTCTTCGTGCTCGCCTTCATCGCGCTGTTCGCGATCTATTTCGCGGTGATGATCGTCGCGCTGGTGGTCGGCCTGGTCGCCGGTCAAGGCGTGGCGGTGTGGGTTGCGCAGCTGTTGCTGATGGGCGTGCTGATGCCGGTATTCGCCGGCTCGGTCTACGCAGCCTGGAAGCAGATGTTCCCGCAACCGGCCGACACCACCGCAACCGGTGGTACGACACCGCCGTCGCCACCGAGCAACATCATTGCGGCGTGAGTGAAAGGCCGGGATTGGGGATTCGTAAGAGCAACCGCGCGGACTTCGCGCAGCGCTCTTTCGAATCACGAATCCCCAATCACGAATCCCGGCTCTTAAGCCACCCCGCGGCCACGATTCCCAACTCATAAAGCAGGCACATCGGGATCGCCAGCAGCAGCTGCGAGACCACGTCGGGCGGGGTCAGCACCGCCGCCAGCACGAAGATGCCGACGATCGCGTAGCCGCGCCCCTGCCGCAGCTGCTCCGGGGTGACCCAGCCGAGCAGCACCAGGATCACCAGCGCCACCGGCAGCTCGAAGCTGGTGCCGAAGGCGAAGAAGATCACCAGCACGAAGTCCAGGTACGAGCCGGCATCGGGGGTGATCGCGATGACGTCCGGCTTGAACGTGGTCAGGAAGTGGAACACCGCCGGCAACACCAGGAAGTAGGCGAACGCGCAGCCGATGTAGAACAGCAGCACCGCCGAAGCCAGCAACGGCACCGCCAGCCGCTTCTCGCGGTGGTACAGGCCCGGCGCCACGAATGCCCAGGCCTGGTACAGCAACCACGGCACGGCGATGAACACCGCCACGAAAAAGGTCAGCTTGACCGGTGCGAAGAACGCGCCGGCCGGGTTCATCGCGATCATCGTCTGCCCGGCCGGCAGCTGCGATATCAGCGGATGGGCCAGCCAGGAATAGATCTTCTGGGTGAACGGCAGCAGCGCGGCCAGCACCACGCCCAGCCCGACCAGCCCGCGCAGCAGGCGCGCGCGCAACTCGATCAGGTGTTCGATCAGGCTGCTCTCGGCCTGTGCGTCATCCTGGGAACTCAATGCGACTTCTCCTGCGTGCCGGCGGCCGGCGGCGGCAGCGCGGGCTGCTCGCCCGGCGCGGCGGTTGCCGGCGCGGGCGCGCTGACGCCTGCCTCATCATGGCGCGGCTCGACGGTGCGGATATCCACATCGCGGCGGACCTCCTCGTGCAGGGAGTGGGTCTCGTCCTGCAATCGTTGCTGGCCTTCGCGCAGCTGCTGCTGGGCCTCGCGCAGCGAATCCTGCACGTTGTGCAGATTGCGCTTGAGCTCCTCGGCCTCCAGCTCGCGCTCCAGTTCCTGCTTCACCGATTCCCACTGCTGGCGCGCGCGGCGCACCCACAGCCCGGCAAAGCGCGCCGCCTTCGGCAGCCGCTCGGGACCAAGCACCACCAGTGCCACCACTGCGATCAGCAGCAGCTCGCCAAATCCGATATCGAACACGACGCCTGGCCTGGATCAGCGCGCGTCGCGATCGCGTTCGGCCTGCGACTCGCGGGACTGCTGCTCGGGGCTGCGCGAATCGTCGCCGAGCTGGCCGGCCGGCTTGTCCTCGTCGCGCATGCCCTTCTTGAACTCCTTGACCGCACTGCCAAGGTCCTTGGCACCGCTGGTCAGGCGCTTGGTGCCGAACACCAGCAGCACGATCACCAGCACCACCACCCAATGAATCCAACTCATGCCGCCCATAACGCACTTCCCGCTTGATCTTGATGAATGAC
Organism: Pseudomonas sp. GW821-FHT07E12; assembly: GCF_058986605.1. NCBI lineage: Bacteria > Pseudomonadati > Pseudomonadota > Gammaproteobacteria > Pseudomonadales > Pseudomonadaceae > Pseudomonas > Pseudomonas sp. GW821-FHT07E12. Next base: position 31,511 of record NZ_JBYSVX010000044.1, read on the forward strand.
CCGCCGGTGCTTCCCGTGGAAGCCCGGCCTACGTGGCGCGCCGCCCGGCGGCGCACTCGGCGTGCGCGTTGCCGCGCCCGCTGTCGTCGATACGCAATCGCACCCGACACACCCGTCGAGGATAGCGCACCACGCCCGCAACCGGTGTAGCCCGGAAGTCAGTGATTGCCGTCCAGCGATTCCGTACGGATTTCGCCATCGGAGACCGGCTGGAAACCCTGCTGCGGCGCCGTGGTGGCGGGCTGGATCGGTACGGTGGTCGCCTCGGCGGCTGGCACGGTGGGGACCGAGGTGGTCACGCTCGGCGCGGAAGCCGGCGTCGGTGCGCGCCGCTGGGCGCCGGCCCCGTCGGTACCGCGCTTGCTGCGCGCGATATAGGTGGCTTCCTCCAGGCGGTCGCGGAACGCCACCACGTCCGAGGACGGCGGCTCCGGGGTGCGGCCTTCGAAGATCATCCGCGGCGTAGTGCCGGTGCCGTAGACGTTGAGGTCGGCGGCGTTGTCGATCTGCAGCACCGCCCCGTCCAGCGCCACGCCGGCGAACAGGCCGCGCGCGCGCGACCAGGACCAGATTTCGGCCTTGAGCTGGCCGTCGGTGGCGGCGGCGGCATTGCGCCCGACCGGGCCGGCGGCGACGCCGGCATCGGCACCGAGGGTGAACTTGCCGTTGACGATGTTGTCCAGGCTGCGGTCGTTGCGGAACACCAGCACCACGTCGGAGGACTGCACGCCGGCCTGGAAGCCGATGCTGCCGCCGGTCAGCTTGACGAACACCGGCTGCGACCAGCTGCCATCGGGGTTCTTGACCGACATCAGGCCGTGGCCGCGACGCCCGCCGATGAACAGGCCGGCCTTGAGCGTGTCGGGAATCACCACGATCGCGCGGGCTTCATCCAGCAACTTGTCCGGAATTGCCTGCTCGGGGATTTCCTGGATCTCGGTCAGCACCCGCACCGCGTTGCGCGCGCGCTGGTCCTCCTCCGGACCGGCAACGGCATGGCCAGCGACGAAGCCGAGCGACAACAGCAGAACGAGACGCGAAAGACGAGGCATGAGGGGCTCCATGGGGCAAGTTGCCAAAATGAGATCCCCGCACAAGGATGTGCGGTGTTCTTGCGAAGGATTCGCAAGATAGACCAACACCGGCAATAAATAAGGTACCGCCCGGAAATTAGTCGTCGGCTAATGAATCACCGGTGAGTACGCAGGCGCCGTCTATCGCTCCAATCGCCAGCGCGAAATGCCTTCGCGCACATGCCTCTGCGACAATGAATGGATGACTGAAACCGCCGATACCGCCCTGCTCGCCGTCAATCTGGGGACGCCCGATGCCCCCACCGCGCCGGCGGTGCGGCGCTACCTGGCTGAATTCCTTGGCGACCGGCGCGTGGTGTCGATCCCGCCGCTGCTGTGGAAGCCGCTGTTGCACGGGCTGATCCTGCCGCTGCGCGCACCGCGCTCGGCCGAGAAATACGCGCAGGTCTGGCTGCCGGACGGCTCGCCGCTGGCGGTATATACCCGGCGCCTGGCCGAAGGCATCGCGCGCGAGCTGCCGGCCAACTGGCAGGTCCGCGCGGCGATGCGCTACGGCACCCCGGCGCTGCGCCCGGCGCTGGACGCGCTGCATGCCGAAGGCCTGCGCCGGATCGTGGTGCTGCCGCTGTACCCGCAGTATTCGACCACCACCACCGCCTCGGTCGAGGACCTGGTGGACGACTGGCGCCGCACCCATCCCGACACTCGGGTCAGCCTGGTCCACGACTATGCGATCGACCCAGCCTGGGTCGCCGCCGTGGCCGCCTCGATCCGCGAACACTGGCAGCGCCACGGTCGCGGTCAACAGCTGATGTTCTCGTTCCACGGCCTGCCACAGCGCGTGGCCGACAACGGCGACCCCTACCCGCAACGCTGCGAGGCCAGCGCGCACGCGATCGCCGCTGCGCTGGGGCTGGGCGAAGACGATTGGCGGATCGGTTACCAGTCACGCTTCGGCCGCGAGCGCTGGCTGCAGCCCTATGCCGAGCCGACGCTGTGGGCGATGGCCGGGCAAGGCATCACCGACATCGACATCGTCTGCCCCGGTTTCGCCACCGACTGCCTGGAGACGCTGGAGGAAGTGGCGATGGGTTTCTCGCGCACCCTGGCCGAGCGCGGCGCGCGCCTGCACTACATCCCCTGCCTCAACGACAGCGCGATCCACGCGCAGGCGCTGGCCCAGCTGGCGGCGCGGGCGTCATGAGGCCGGTCTCGAACAATACCGATACATCCACCAGACATCCTTCCGGCAGAGGCACGACTCTGGACGAATTCAGCTGTGAACTGAGCTTTGGCGAACTACGCGGGCTGCGCCGCCACCGTCCCGGCGGGCGCCGGGTGCTGGCGCTGCATGGGTGGCTCGACAACGCGGCCAGCTTCATTCCCTTGGCCGCGCAACTGGACGAACTGGATCTGGTGCTGCTGGACCTTCCCGGCCACGGCCACAGCGCTTCGATGCCGGCCGGCGCCGAATACACGCTGATCGGCGCGATCCACTGCGTGCTGGACGCGGCCGACGCACTCGGCTGGGATCGCTTCACCCTGCTCGGCCATTCGATGGGCGCGGGCATCGCCAGCCTGGTCGCAGCGGCCGCACCAACGCGGGTGGAAGCGCTGGTCGCGATCGAGGCACTGGGCGGACTCGGCGAGCTGGTCGAAAACACGCCCAAGCGACTACGCGAAAGCGTCATCGCCGCGCGTTCGATGCGCGAGCGTCCGTTGCGGGTGTTCCCGACCATGGAAACCGCGATCCGCGCCCGCATGATGGCCAACCAGTTTAGCGAGCCCTCGGCCCGCCGCCTGGTCGAACGCGGCGTACAGACCGTCCCCGGCGGCTACAGCTGGCGCAGCGACCAGCGCCTGACCCTGCCGACCGCCGTGCGCATGACCGAAGCGCAGATCGACAGCCTGGTAACCGCGATCGAATGCCCCACGCAGGTGATTTTCGCCACACCCGCGCAGGCGTATTTCCCCGAACCACTACGCAGCCAGCGCGCAGCGTTGCTACCGAAGGGACACCTCACGACGCTGCCAGGCATCCATCACCTGCATATGGAAGACCCGGTGGCGGTGGCAGCGATCATTACGACGTTCTTCGAGACGTTGTAACTAACCTGCTTTCTGCAGACGGGTAACCGGGTTGTTGCTTTTGCCTTTGTTGTTGCTTTTGCAGTCGCTCTTCATGGGGCCCCCATCCGCAGCGACGGAGCCAACGGGCAAAAACCCGCAGGGCGACGCACATGGATGTGCGTCGTTTTCTGCCGCGACAGGACGTCGCGTCAGAAAATTCCCGTTGGCGGAGTGCACCCGTAGCGCAGCGAAGGGCGCGAGGACTGGGGCGTGCTTTCTTTGGGTTACCTTTCTTTGCACGAGCAAAGAAAGGTAACTCGCTCCGAAGGAGCGAAAGCTGTTGCCTTTGCCTTTGCTTCCACTGCAACGTCAAACCCAAGAAGCAACGTCCATGGATGATCAGCCTTCGGCTGCTGAAAAGCGCTTCCCGCTTTCGCGGGAATGACGGTAGGGAGATCGCACGGAAGTCGCTGGGTCCCCGCCTTCGCGGGGACGACGGTGGAGAGATCGCGTGGAAAGCACTGACGCCCTCCTGCAGGGATAGCGAACAGGGATGGCGAATGCAAAGTCACCTACGCCATCGCGTCTAAGCAGGCAAATGCATCAGCCCACAGGCTGCAACAACCCGCGCAACTGCGCCTTGAGCTGACGCCCATGCTCATGAAAATAATCCCGCTCCTCGCGCCAGCCCGGAAAGCGCACCTCCACCTCGCGCCAGAACGCTGGCGAGTGATTGGCCTGGATCAAGTGACACAACTCGTGCACCAGCACGTACTCGAACGCCGAGGGCCGCCCCAACACCAGTCCCAGGTCCAGCGCCATCGAGCCATCCGGAGCCAGCGATCCCCACTGCGAGGACATCATCTTGTAGCGCACCGTGCGCGGTGCGCGCGGCAACCCGGGCAGGTACTTCGGCAGCCAGCGGCCGACATCGGCGCGGGCCTGCGCCTCGTAGAAATCCTTCAGCGCACGGCGCAGCGCCGGCTCGCCCGCGCGCGCCGGCAGGTGCACGTGCGCGATGCCGTCCTCGACCTCGATCCGGGTGTAGCGCGCCTCGTGCCACTGCACCGGCAACAGCTCACCGCGCAGCGGCAGTTCACCGGGCTGGCCGCGCTGCAGCGCCACCACCGCGTCCATCTGTTGATAGCGCAGCAGTTGCTCAGCCAGCCAGTGGCGATGCTCGTTCAGGAACCGCTCGCCGGCCACCAGGCTGGCACGCAACGGCAGCGTCAAGCGCGCGCCGCGCTCGTCGACACTCAACTTGATGCGCCGCGCGCGCGGATCGCGCACGCGCAGCACCTCGATCTCACGTTCGCCCAGGCGCAGGCGGACGTGGTCGCGTTCGACCACCGGCGGCGGGGGCGCGATCAGGCGGCGGAGGACGTTCGGCATGGTGGCTACAGCATACGACGCGGTGCTTGCGGACAGGTTGCAGCGGCTTGACCACCGCGCCAAGCCCCTCTTCCGCTGGAAGAGGGGCTCGGGCCATCAGCCATCGGCCTTGCTCAGCTTCAGCGCCTGCTCCAGCAGCAGGAACAGCCGCCGTACCTCGCCACTCATCAGCGCGAAGCGCGCGTCCAGCTCGGCATGGGTGCCGTCCTCGTCGCTGTGTTCGAGCTGGTCGACCACGCCGTCTAGGAACTTGAGCTTGCGGATCACCAGATCGTCGCCGAGCACGAAGGACACGTGATCGTCGAGGATCAGCGCCAGCTTGGTCACCTGCTTGCCGGATTCCAGGTGCTTGTCGATCTCTTCGCCGCGCAGTTCCTGGTGCTGGCACCTGACCACCGCGCCACCCTCGATCGGGTCCTTCATCTCGCACTCTTCGCCCAGGCTCAGGCCTTCGGGCAGCGGCTCGCCGGCGATCCAGCCGGTCAGCACCGAGCGCGGCGCGACTTCCGCGTTGAGCGGCAGCGCGGGGAAGCTGCCGAGCAGGCCGCGGATCTCGCTCATCACGTTCTCGCCGGTCTTGCGACTGGAGGTGTCCACCGCGACGTAGCCGTGCTGCAGGTCGAACATCGCGTCGGTGCGCGAGGACTTCACGAACGCGCGCGGCAGCAGTTCGTGGATCAGGTCGTCTTTCAGGCGCTTGCGCGCCTTGCCACCGGGGCGGCGGCCTTCCTTCTCCTCGATCTCGGCGACCTTGCGCGCGAGCAGGTCGTTGACCACCGAGCCGGGCAGGATCTTGTCCTCGCCGCCGACGGTCAGCCACAGGAATTCGCCGATGCGGTGGCTCAATATCTCCCGTTCGTCACGCCCGAACGGCGAAATGAACCCACGCGACGTCATTTCGAGCGGACCGACCGGACGCAGCAGCGCCTCGGGCAGCAACTTGTCGGTTTCGGAAAAGTCGATCGAGGTGGGGAAGCGGAACAGCGTCAGGTTGCGGAAGAACATCGAATACCCAGGATTGAACGGAAGCGGTCCGGCGCCAGGCGCCGGACCGGATTGGAAGCTTAGAGCGTGTCGTGCCTTTTTTCATGAGAGGCGTTGGGCGGCGGCGGTGCGGAGCCGGTGTTGCGGGGTGCGGCCTTGGCTGATGCCATGGCAAACCGCGCGGCCCCGGCTCCGTGCCGCTGACGGCTGCGCACTCACGAAAAAAGGCACAGCACGCTCTAATGCCCCACCAACTGCACCGCATCCACGTAGGTGCGATCTTCGATGGCATTGGTGGCCAGCGTCAGCCGCACACCGTTGGCCTTGTAGGGCGTGGGATCGAAAGGGCGCTCGAACCAGTTGATTTCGCCACTGGCATAGGTGTCATCGTCGCGGCCTTCCCAGACCACGTGGCGGGCACCGCTCTCGTCGATCAGCTCGACCTTGACGATCGCGCCGGGCGCGGCGATCAGCCGCACGCGCACCGCGCTGGCCGCGACCGGCCGGGCATACTTCAGCTCCAGCCATTCGATGCCGGCATTCTGCTGCGCGGGCGACCAGCCCTTGCCGGTGGCGATGTTGTCGGCGGCATCGGGCGCACCAACGGCCGCTTCGGGCTTCCAGTCGCCGTCGAAGTTGCCGATCACCGTGGCATAGGTGCTGCTCGCCGTGGCCTGGGTGGCCCACTGACCGTCCGGGTCATCGACGATCTTCTGATTGGCCAACGCGAGGTCGATCTTGGCCTGCTTCTCAGCGGCGGCGTGCTCCTGCCCGGTCTGCGCGGGCGCGGCAACAGGTGCGGCTGCAGGTTCGGCAGCGGCGGACGCCGCGGAGGTTTCGGCTTCCGGTTTCTTGCAGGCCGCCAACGTCAGGACGGCGATCAGTGCAGCGGCGAGTGGTCGAACAGATCCATGCATCACACAAGCTCCTTTTTGGAACGGGGAAAAATAAATACGGGGGAACAACGAAGAAACAGCTTGGTTCACCCAGCATCGGCGCCATCGGCCAGCCACGCCTGCGCATCGGGCGGGGTTCCAGCGCGCGGGCCCAGCGCCATGAAATCGAACAGCGTGCGATCGGCCAGCTGCGAAGGTTCGATTTCGCCAAACGCGCGGGCGATCTGCTCGATGCGTCCGGGATGCTCCTGCTCCCACTGACGCATCATCAACCCGACCTGCTTGCGCTGCAGGTTTTCCTGGCTGCCGCACAGGTTGCAGGGGATGATCGGGAAGGCCTTGGCCTGCGCGTACTCGACGATGTCGGCTTCGCGCACGTAGGCGAGCGGGCGGATCACCACATGCTTGCCGTCATCGCTGCGCAGCTTGGGCGGCATGCCCGACAGTTTGGCGTGGTGGAACAGGTTCATGAAGAACGTGGCGACCATGTCGTCGCGGTGGTGACCAAGCGCGATCTTGGTGATGCCGTTGTGTTCGGCGTAGTGGTACAGCGCGCCGCGACGCAGACGCGAGCACAGCGAACACATCGTCTTGCCTTCCGGAATGACCCGGCTGACCACCGAATAGGTGTCCTGCTCGATGATGTGGAACGGCACGCCGGTCGAAGTCAGGTACTCGGGCAACACGTGTTCGGGAAAGCCCGGCTGTTTCTGGTCCAGATTGACCGCGACCAGCTCGAACGGCACCGGCGCTTTCTTCTGCAACTGCAGCAGGATGTCCAGCATCGTGTAGCTGTCCTTGCCGCCGGACAGGCACACCATGACCTTGTCGCCGGCCTCGATCATGCCGAAGTCGGCGATGGCCTGGCCGACCTGCCGACGCAGGCGCATGCCGAGCTTGACGTGCTCGCGCTCGACCACGCGCGGATCGCGGCGGGCCGGTGACGGGTCGGGAAGCGCAATGACGGCGGCATTCATGGTGCGCATTCTAACTGCGGGGCCCTGTGCCCTCCCGGAACGCCAGTGCAGGCGTCCTTGCGATGGCGCAACGCAGCAAGGCGTTTGCGGAAACTGCTGCTAGAGTTCGGCCGACCCAGACGACCTGTCGATCACATGCAAGACTCCTGGTCCGCTCCCGCGGCTTTTTTTGCCCCGGCATTTGGTAGCGCTAACATTTTGGTGCCGATGGTTCTGCGTGCGCGCGCTCCATGTAGGAGCGGCTTCAGCCGCGATGGGGCTTCACTAGTAAAGCCCCTCGCGGCTGAAGCCGCTCCTACAGATCCCCGTTTGTTTCTTCCCCCAGACTCGTCAAAGTAAAGAAGGACCCACACCATGAGCAGCAATCCATTCGTCGGCGCCAAGGAATACTTCCCCGGCATCGGCCAGATCAAATTCGAAGGTCGCGATTCGGACAATCCGCTGG
>NZ_JBYSVX010000045.1:0-34228 GCF_058986605.1 Pseudomonas sp. GW821-FHT07E12
TGCTGTTGCTGTTGCCGTCACTGCAACTTCAAACCTAGAAGCAACGTCCATGGATCCCCGCGTTCGCGGGGATGACGGTAGATGGATTGCGGAGAACGAGAACGGTGCGGAAGTCACTGGGTCCCCGCCTGCGCGGGGACGACGGTAGATAGATTGCGTGGAAGACACCGGATCCCCCGCCTTGGATCCCCCGCTTTCACGAGGGCAGGCTCTACGCACGGACGACCGCAGACACATCCCATGAACGCAACGGAACAAACCCCACTCCACCAGCTGAATCCCACTCCCCAACCCCGTCAACACCCCCCAACCCCCTCACGTTTCCGTACTGCCCGCCATCACCAACGGCACAAACGGAGACACCCCCCATGAACAGCTTTTCCCGCTCCCTGACCCTGAGCACCAGCCTCGCCCTGGCCGCAGCCACAATCGCCGCCTTCGCCCCACAGGCACAAGCCCGCACCGTCGTCGAAGTCGGCATCGGCGTACCGCCACCCGCGCCGTACTACGTGCGCATCCCGCCACCGCGACCCGGTTACATCTGGGCGCCGGGCTACTGGAGCTGGGACGCCCCCATGCACCGTCACGTCTGGGTGGACGGCTACTGGGAGCCGGTCCGCGTGGGCTACTACTATCGCCCGGCATATTGGGTGCATCGCGGCCCCTACTGGCATTTCTTCCCCGGCCGCTGGACGCGTTGAGCCGCGCCGGATGATCGGAGCGCGGTAGTGAGACCGCTGTCGCCCAGCGGCCACATGACGGTGATAGATTCCGGCGACTTCCGCAGGATGCGGTTCCGTTCCACCGCACCCGGCGTCCCTGGTCGCCGGCGCACCGCTCCCGCCATCCCGCCATGACTCGTCGCCACCATGCCTGCCTCATCATCGCCACGGCTCCGCGCCGTGGTCGGGCATGGTCGTACCTGTCGTCGAGCGGCTCTCCCGCCTCGAACCGAGTCACCCGGTGAAGACACCCCCACGCCGTCCCAGCGACACGCCTGACAATCCGCAACGCCGCCGCCTGCTCGGCGGCATCGCCCTGGCCGGTGGCGCCCTCGCCGTCGGCGCGTCCACCGGCGAGGCCCCGGCCGCCGCCAGGCCGAAGGCCACGCGCCACGGCGACAACACCGCACTGGACCGCGCACTGCGCGAGCAGGTCCAGCGCATCGTGGTGATCTACTGCGAGAACCGCAGCTTCAACAATCTGTTCCCGGACTTCCCCGGCCTGCAACAACCGCTGTCGGCGCTGAAACCGGCCGATGCCCTGCAGCGCGACCGCGACGGCAACGTGCTCGACATCCTGCCGCCGATCTGGGGCGGGCTGGTCCCGGACGAACAGGTCGTCGATCACCGCCGCTTCAAGATCGGCGAGGACGCCTTCGGCCCGCTACCGAACGCGCCGTTCGCCCTGACCACGCCCGACGGCAAGCCGCTGCCGCACGGCGTGGTGACACGCGATCTGGTGCACCGCTTCTACGAAAACCAGATGCAGATCAACGGCGGCCGCAACGACGCCTTCGCTGCCTGGGGCGACAGCGGCGGCCTGGTGATGGGTAACTACGGCGATGCGCCCGCGACGCTGCGACTGTGGCAGCTGGCGCGCGAGTACACGCTCTGCGACAACTTCTTCATGGGCGCCTTCGGTGGCTCGTTCCTCAACCACCAGTACCTGATCACCGCGCAACCACCGTACTACCCGCACGCCGACCACAGTCCGGCGCGGCTGCAGACCGCGCTGCTCGACAGCGAGGATCCACACGGCACGCGCCTGCTGCTCGACGAAAGCAGCCCACCGAGCGCGCTCAACGGCCGCCCGAAATTCGTCCGCAATGGCGCATTGACTCCGGATTTCTGGGCGGTCAACACGATGCTGCCGCCGTTCCAGCCGTGCGGCATGAACAATCCGGCACGCCCCGACTACGCCCCGTCCGACAGCGCCAACGTGCTGCCGCCGCAGACCCATCACCACATCGGCGACGCGCTCGACGCGGCCGGCGTCGATTGGGCCTGGTACGCCGGCGGCTGGGCGCTGGCAGTGCAGGGCAACGGTGAGACCGGCGAGACCAGCGAGTTCCCCGGCAGCCCCAACTTCCAGTATCACCACCAGCCGTTCAACTACTTCGCCAACCTCGCCCCGGGCAGCAGCGCACGCCAGCACCACCTGCGTGACGGCGGCCTCGGCGACAGCGCGCCGGACAACCGCTTCATCGCCGACATCCGCGACGGCAAGCTGCCGCCGGTGACGTTCTACAAGCCGCAGGGCAACCTCAACATGCACGCCGGCTATTCCGACGTCGCCGCGGGTGATCGCCACATCGCCTGCGTGATCGAGGCACTGCGCAACGGCCCGCAGTGGCAGAACACCGTCGTGGTCATCACCTTCGACGAGAACGGCGGCTGGTGGGACCACGTCGCCCCGCCCAAGGCCGACCGCTGGGGCCCGGGCTCGCGCATCCCGGCGCTGGTGGTCTCGCCGCTGGCCAAGCGCGGCTTCGTCGACCACACCGTCTACGACACCGGCTCGATCCTGCGCCTGATCACCCGCCGCTTCGGCCTGGAACCGCTGCCGGGCCTGGTCGAACGCGAACGCGCCATGCTCGCGGCCAGCGGCGTGGCGCCGGGCGACCTGACCGATGCACTGGAGCTGGGTTGAACGGATTCAGCCTCAATCCGTGACGTACGTCGCATTTCATTCGCAAGCGGCGGTCATGCACGCGGAGCGCCTCGCGCAATGCATGAAGCCGCTTCAGCTTGCGAAATGCACGCCCCCACGTATCCGACTAAAGTAAGCCGGTTTTCGAATTACCCCATCCAATTCAAGGAGTGAACTGATGAAACCGCTCAACAAGGGATATGCACTGGCCGCGCTGGCCCTGGTCGCCGGCGCCGCATCGGCACAACAGCAGCAACCGGATTGGCGCCAGGCCGATCCGCGCGTCATCGAATACGCCACCGCGCTTTCCTTCGACCTGCAGTTGCAGAACCAGCAACGCTTCTGCGCCACCGATCCCCAGGCGCGCGCGACCTACGAAGCCGGCCTGCAGGCATTCCGCGCACGCAACCCGGATTTCATCGAAGTGCTGCGTACCCCGCCCACCAGCAAGGGTGCTGCCGAGGCCATCGCTTCGGTGCAGGACCTGATCAAGCGGATCGAACCGGCCGCGCTTGAAGGCATGCGCTCCACCGGCGTCACCCAGTACTGCCAGGCCACCGCCAAGGCGCTGCCTACGCTGTCCTGGGCCAGCATGAAGCAGCAAGCCGGCCTGAGGTGATCCGATCCGGATCGGGCAACCCGGCACGGCCTCGACGGATCGGCGACGCATGAGAAAGACGTTCTCGCTACTCGCCAGCGCCTGGCTGATCCTGGGCGCGGCCACACCCGGCTGCAGCCAGCCCGAACCCGTGGCCGACACCATGACCAACGAACAAGGTTGCGTGCGCAAGCGCCAGATGGGGCCACAGGACCCGAGCGCCACCCCACCGCCGTTGATGGAAGCCTGCCTGGGTCCCTACAAGCTGAAGATCCCGGCCAACTATTTCGACGACCAGATGGGGCCGTACTTCGACGGCAGCTTCAGCCTGAATCTCGAATACCCCGATCTGAATGCCTTCGCCCCCGGCGAACGCTCGAATCTGAAGCTGGATGTTTCCACACGCACGGTTGCGATCAGCTATCGCTATCTGGATCGCGTTGATCCTGACGAAAGAATGCGCGTGGAGTACATGCCCACGATTGGCGACCGTAGCGCTCCTGAAAACCGCTTGGACACGCGGATCCAGGGTGAGCCCTTCCATGGACTCACCCCTTATTACGTGGACCTGGAGCGCACAGCGGCCTACTACCAGGCCAAAGGTTCTTCTCTCCCAGACCTGTTCTGGCTGGACGAATGGTACGTAGACAGTGCCGACCACAGCAGTATCCGCACGGTCATCAAGTGCACCTCACGACAGGTGAAAGACAGCGGCGTGGAATACAGACAGGGCAAGATGGTACGCAGCAAGGAAACGTCCCTGCCAATGTGCAAGCACATGTTCGTTCTGCCGGGAACGAGGATCGCGGTCGACATCAATTACGTTCGCGCCGCACTTCCTGAGTGGAAGCGGATTCAGGCTCGCGCGATCGAAGCCTTGGAGCAATTTTCCGTCGGCAAGCCCGCGCTGAAGCATTGATCGAGACGAAAAACACCGCAAGGAGCAAACCATGGCAGGCTTGAACCAGCAGGATCTCGAAATCCTGCACCACTATGCCGGGCAGAAAAACCGCGAGCTCTACTGGAATTACCTCGCGCATAAAGATGGCAACGACGGATACGGCCTGCTGGCGCTTGGCGTGGTCAGGAATGACAACGCACCGGGTGCCACGGCCAATACGTTCGCGGACATGCAGGCACATCGTGATGGCGTTCGCCTGACCGAGCGGCAGTGGAATGCGTTCGGTGCTGAACTCATGCAGCGGGACTTCGCCATGCGCGAAGCGCATTTCAAGGACCATCGCCCGGATCTCGCACTGAACCTTCCGGTGAAAGATGTCCAGGACGTGCACGACCTCACCTTCAAAAGCCACCGGATCAACCCCGACGGCTGGACGCCTCGCCAACTGCTGGAAGCCGCCCGCCGCCACGGCGGCGAGCCGAAGGCCGAGCAGGTATGGTCGAACATGCTCAACAACGCCAGCCTGGGACTGGATCGCCTGGGCAACACCACGCTCGACATCCGCAAATACGACGACGAGAAGCTCAACGCCACCTCGTACCTCGGCAACATGGCCATCGCACGTGCCGCCGCAGGCAGCGAACGTCCCAATACCGATCCCGGCACCATCGGCAATCTCAACGCTTCCGCGAGCTACGACACACGCAGCCAGTCATGGTGGGAACAGAGCAGCGGCGGTGGATACCCCTCGATTCCGCGACAGATCAAGGATCCGGCCCGGATCGAGGAACTCAACGACACCCGCCAGCTCCGCCTGGAGCGTGAGTCGCTGCGCCACGGTTTCCATCCGCAGGATCCGTATCGCAACCAGCCGGTCATGAAGAGCCCGTTCCTGCTCTCGGAGAACGCACCGGACGCCACGCAACCGGCGCAAACGCTGGCCTCGGCGGCCACGCCGGACCAGCCCGGTCATCCACGTCACAACCTGCACCAGCAATGCAGTACCGGCGTGGAAGCACTCGACCGCCAACTCGGCCGACAACCTGACCAAAGCAGTGCCTGCATGAGTGCCAGCCTGACTCGCCTGGCGGCAGCCAACGGCTTCGACCGGGTGGACCACGTGCTGCTCAGCGTGCAGGGCGACCGTGTGAATGCCGGCCAGAACGTCTTCATCGTGCAGGGCGAACCGCGCGATCCCGCACATCGACGTGCGCACATGCCCACTGATGAAGCCGTATCCACCCCCATCGAGGCCTCATTCCGACAACTGGCCCAGGCCGACCAACAGCAGGCCAACGTCCAGGCGCGGCAGGCAAATCTGCAGCAGGAAGAGACCGTTCGACGCGCCGGCCCGGCGATGGGCTGACGCGCCATCCGGCAAAACCACGGCGAAGAAACCAGCACGGCGGCCTCACAGGCCGCTCAGTTGCCGCCTTCGTCGAGCACGCAGCTTCCGCCATCCGTGCCGCACATGGAGGCGGCGCGCTGCAACTGGGCTTCGGTCAACGGCGGCGGGCGCGCGATCGTGGACTGGATCTGGTCAGGCCCGCCGGTGAGGCGGTGTATTCCCTTCGCCGCCATCGCTACACCGTAGTACAGCCCCATCATCAGATAACCGCCGCCTTCGCTCACCTGCTTGACGCTCGGTGGCGGACGGTAGCCACGATCGAACCGGTTGGGCTCGACGGTAACCGGATTCTTGAAACGGTACAGATCGACCGGCGCCTCCTCGTCAGGCGCGATCGCGCGCACCTCGCCCAAGGTCGGCACGTTGTCGTTCGTCTGCGTAGCGGTTGGCGGCGCCGATTCGTCCACCTGAGCCTGCACATGCCCGACGGCCAGGATGAGCATGGCAACGCCGCCGATATGTTTCGCCATTCGCATCCAGAGCAATCCTTTCCTTGGGGGGCTCAAGGATAATCAGACCGGGTGTGTTTTCCTTCTCCTGAGGATTCCCGGGAACCGGAGCAGGCTCACTTGCATTGAGGGCCCCGCTACTTTGCTGTCTCACAGGCTGAGACGCCGCTGTGCTTCCATGGAGAGCGCTACGGCGGGGAAACCAGCATGGCGGCCTGTTCAATGTCAGTTGCTCGGCACGTCGCCCACCTGCTCGGCGATCGGACGTGCCAATTGCACCGGCGATAGCAGGGTCTTGCCGGGCTCCTCGATCATGACCTCATGCGCTGACTGTTCGAACCACACGAGATGCTTGGCCGGCGCCTGGACGTGCGCAATCCATTCGGCGGCGACCTCGGAAGAGACGTTGATGTCATGCCGCCCGAGGAACAGTATCACCGGACACGCGAGCTGTTGCCTGCCCAAACTTGTCTGACGTCATCGTCGCCGTACTCCGGCGACAGCGAGATACCGGCGGCCTCGGCCGCCCACCTTACGCAGCTCGGCAATGATCGCGGTCGCCTCGGCGCGGGAATTCGGCTTCGGCGCCGCCGGTGTCGCGGCGACAGCAGCGAAAGGAAGCGAGAGAACGAACAGGAAAAACGTGCGGATTACGAAGATTCGAATGCTGAAGAACCGGAACGGAAAGCTGGAATCGTCCCGGGCTTTGTTCAGCAGGTCATGACACAGCGCGTCGTTCGACTATGTCTCGGATGGAACGCATGTTGTGACCACCAGATCAGAACCGCCCATCACTTCCCGGATTTGAGAAAAAGCGTACCTGAGCCGAAGTCGATGACTGCGCCGTTGGCGCGCATGAAGTCGCACCCCAGATAGCCGTTTATCTGCTCATCGAGCGAAGCCGGGCGGGAGTCACCGTCGTAGGCATACAGGTCGTAGCTGCGCGCAACGGTAGGATTCAGGTGCTGGCCATCCAGTTCAAGCGTGAACTCGCTTGCCGTATCGCGTTCTTCGCCCGTCGTTCCAGTCGGGCCGCCGAAAGTATCCGCTACCGGCCCAAGCGCGATCCCGACTCTGCTCGCATATTGGTCATCCACAATAAGGCGGGATACCGTCGAGACGACGAACAAGCCGAGCTTTCCATTGACCTCGGGCTTTACGACATAGTGGCTCTTGCTCGCATCCCAGGTCATGGGATGGGCTACATATCCCTCTCGCTTCAATCGCGCGTGTTCGGCAGCCGTATCGGCATCCGATTGCGGAATCGCCAGACGGTCCAGTCGGTAATCGATCATGACCTTTGACTGCCTCAGCCACAGAAGCCCAGCCATTCCATCAACCGGTGGGTCTTGAGGAATTTCGAACACCTTGATCGGCATGTCCTGAGTAACCGACGAACCGATCTGGAAAGTTTTCGCGCTGGCTTTGGCGCTGCCAAGATTGCTTACTTTGCCTACCGCGGTAATGCCGTAGGTGCCTTGCTGCGCAAGGTCGGTGATCCCCGCATCACTCGCGTTCTTATGCGTCGTCATGGCATAGAAGTTCGTGTTCGCATGGATCATGAAAAGCAATGGCTTGCCATTCAACTTGATCTGCACGTAGGGACGTACCCCCGACGTTTCACGATAGACGACAGGCACATAATCCGTCTTCGCCTGCGCGCCAACTGCTGCCAGTGCAAGGCACGCTGCCGTAAGCCGCATCAATGTCTTTGATTTCATCGGTAAATCCTGTTCTTGCAGTGGCGACAGATGCTGAAGCGCCCGTTGGGGCGCGACAATCGACATGCGGTAGCGGGGCCAATTCAGCTTTCAGATCCGGGATCTGGCAGCCGTGTATTTTATCAGCCGCTGCGCATCCGGGAGTCTCACAGGTTGAGACTCCTCCGTGCTTTCATAACGCCCTTTGATCGACCAAGCGCACCATGGCCTTTCCCCTCGCTCCCCGCACCGAAGCCAGCGAACGGGCGCTGGCGACCACCGATGGCCGGCCTTCGCGCGATGGCGCGTTGCTGACGCAGCGGCTGGAACGCCGGTACCGTGACCGGATCACCGGCAGCTTCACGATGCCGGGGCGTGAGGGGCGCTACGCACCGATTCCGGACGATGTGCCGGCGGCGTTGAAGGCGGCACTGCGGGCGCGTGGGATCGAACAGCTGTATTCGCACCAGGCCGAGGCGTGGCATGCGACCCAGCGCGGCGAGCATGTCGCCATCGTTACGCCTACCGCGTCCGGCAAGTCGCTGTGCTACACGCTGCCGGTGGTGAGCGCGGCGATGCAGGGCAATGCCAAGGCGCTGTACCTGTTCCCGACCAAGGCGCTGGCGCAGGATCAGGTTGCCGAGCTGCTGGAACTCAACCGTGCCGGCGAGCTGGGGGTGAAAGCGTTCACCTTCGACGGCGACACGCCGGGCGATGCGCGGCAGGCGATCCGGCTGCATGGCGATATCGTGGTCAGCAATCCGGACATGCTGCATCAGGCGATCCTGCCGCATCACACCAAGTGGGCGCAGTTCTTCGAGAACCTGCGCTATGTGGTGATCGATGAGATCCACACCTATCGCGGCGTATTCGGCAGCCATGTCACCAACGTGCTGCGCCGGCTCAAGCGCATCTGCGCGTTCTACGGGGTGAATCCGCAATTCATCCTGTGCTCGGCGACGATCGGCAATCCGCATGCGCATGCCGAGGCGTTGATCGAGCAGCGCGTGCACGCAATCACCGAGTCAGGCGCGCCGACCGGCGACAAGCACGTGCTGCTGTGGAATCCGCCGGTGGTGAATCCGGATCTGGGCCTGCGCGCATCGGCGCGCTCGCAGAGCAACCGCATCGCGCGCATCGCGATCAAGTCCGGACTGAAGACGCTGGTATTTGCGCAGACGCGCTTGATGGTGGAGGTGCTGACCAAGTACCTGAAGGACATCTTCGACCACGATCCGCGCAAACCACCCCGCATCCGTGCCTATCGCGGCGGCTACCTGCCGACCGAGCGGCGCGAGGTGGAGCGGGCGATGCGCGCGGGCAACATCGACGGCATCGTCTCGACCTCGGCTCTGGAACTGGGCGTGGACATCGGCGCGCTCGACGTGGTGATCCTCAACGGCTATCCCGGCAGCGTCGCGGCGACCTGGCAGCGCTTCGGCCGCGCCGGGCGTCGCCAGCAGCCGGCGCTGGGCGTGCTGGTGGCCAGTTCGCAGCCACTGGACCAGTACGTGGTGCGGCATCCGGATTTCTTCGCCGATGCCTCGCCCGAGCATGCGCGCATCGCGCCGGATCAACCGCTGATCCTGTTCGATCACATCCGCTGCGCCGCCTTCGAACTGCCGTTCCTGGCCGGCGAGCCGTTCGGTCCGGTCGATCCGGTGGTATTCCTGGAAGCGCTGGCCGAGAGCGGCGTGGTGCACCAGGAGGGCGAGCGCTGGGAGTGGATCGCCGACAGCTATCCGGCCAACTCGGTGAGCCTGCGCTCGGTGGCCGAGGGCAATTTCGTGGTGGTGGATCGCAGCGACGGCAAGCAGCACATCATTGCCGAGGTCGATTATTCCGCCGCGGCGCTGACCTTGTACGAAGGCGCGATCCACATGGTGCAGTCCACGCCCTACCAGGTCGAAAAACTCGATTGGGACGGCCGCAAGGCCTACGTCACACGCACTCACGTGGACTACTACACCGACAGCATCGACTACACGAAATTGAAAGTGCTGGATCGTTTCGACGGCGGCGTAGCCGGGCGCGGCGACAGCCATCACGGCGAGGTGCATGTGGTGCGGCACGTGGCCGGCTACAAGAAGATCCGCTACTACACCCACGAGAACATCGGCTACGGCCAGGTCAATCTGCCCGACCAGGAGCTGCATACCACCGCAGTGTGGTGGCAGCTGCCGCAGGCGACGTTGTTGCGCGAGTTCTCCGATCGCCAGGATGCGCTGGATGGCTTCCTCGGTGCCGCGTATGCGTTGCATATCGTCGCCACCGTCGCGGTGATGGCCGATGCGCGCGATCTTCAGAAAGCGGTGGGCAACGGCGACGGCGCGTGGTTTGCGATCGCCGACGAAACCGGACGCGGCCAGCTGCGCGGCGCCGAGCATGAGGGCGGGGTGGAGCTGCAGCAGAGTTTCGTGCCGACGGTGTATCTGTACGACAACTTCCCCGGCGGCGTGGGTCTGAGCGAGCCGTTGTGGCTGCGTCAGGCCGAGCTGGTGCAGCGCGCGGGCGAGCTGGTGCAACGCTGCGACTGCAAGGCCGGCTGCCCGGCCTGCGTCGGCCCGGTGCTGGCGGCGCAGGAAGACGGGCAGGGTGAATCGCCGAAGACACTGGCGTTGAAGGTATTAGCGCTGCTGGGCGACGCGACGTCGCACGCTGCGCATCCGGATGCGCTTGATGTGGTGGTGGAAGCGCGGGCATGAGCATCAGCCTGGAAAAGCTGCGTGCGCTGCGAAAGCAGGCGGGCGGGGACTCGGATCCGGTTGGATCACCGCGCGGAGCGGCTCCGGCACGCACTGCGGGAACGCCGCCGAGTTTCTCTACTCGAAGTACCCCGCAGGAAAGCATTTCCGACGAAGGCCGTCCTGTGGGAGGGGCTTCAGCCCCGACGGAGCTTTCCCGGCAAGAGCCGTCGGGGCTGAAGCCCCTCCCACAAAAATCGCCTGCGGCTATCGGTTCCGTATTTGACTGGATCGAGCCGGCGCCCAGCGTTACGCCTTCCTCGCACCGCCCCACCCAGGACATCGCCTCACTGCGACGCCTGCTCGGTCTGCGCGAGCGTCAACCCGGCGCGAGTCCGCCGCCGCGCGTACACGCACAGGACCGCGAACTGCCGGGGCGCGAAATCGCGCCGGGGTTGCATCTGGTCGAGGCGTTCCTGCCGCAAGCGATACCGGATACGTCGTTGTCGCTGGCCTTCGCCAAGCGCGAGAACGAGGCGGTCGATCCGCACGACCTGCTGTTCTTCGACACCGAGACCACCGGCCTGGCCGGGGGCACCGGCACGCGCGCGTTCATGATCGGCGCGGCCGACTGGCGCGTGGACGCGGAAGGGCGCTCCGGCCTGCGTGTGCGCCAGCTGTTGATGGCGACGATGGCGGCGGAGCCGGCGATGCTGCGCGAGTTCGCCGGCTGGCTGACACCACGCACGGTGCTGTCCAGCTACAACGGCCGCTGTTACGACGCACCGCTGCTGAAGACGCGTTTCCGGCTGGCGCGCCAGCCCGAGCCGTTGGGCGGGCTGGACCATGTCGATCTGCTGTTTCCAACCCGTCGTCGCTACCGGGGCCATTGGGAAAACTGCCGGCTGGCGACGATCGAGCGGCAGCTGCTGCGCATCGTCCGCGAAGACGATCTGCCCGGCTCGGAAGCGCCGGCCGCGTGGCTGACCTGGCTACGCGGCGGCAGCGCGCGCAACCTGCGCCGCGTGGGCGAACACAATCATCAGGACGTGGTGACGCTGGCGCTGCTGTTCCAACGGTTGGTTGAGGCCGAGGCCGAGGAGCGTTCGGAACTGCGCTTGCAGTCGGCAGTCGCTGCAAAGTGCAATGACGGGTGAGAGAAGTACGCGGATGACGAGCGAAGATTCATCGAGAGACGCTCGCTCGACAACGATCCAATCTCCCTACCAGCACTCCCGCACCTGCGCGATGCATCTTTCCGCAGCGTTGCCTTGACCGGCTCGAAAGTCCCTGGATCCCCGCCTGCGCGGGGATGACGGGTGAAAGTTTTTCGCGACGAGTCATCTTTCGAGCGACGCCATCCCTCTACCGTCGCTCCCGCGCAGCGCCTGCCCCCGCGAACGCGGGGGCGGGAGCCCGGTGACGTTGCTGTGGTCGATCCGAGACCGACCGCTGGAGATCACGAGAACCATTTTCCCCGGCGCGCGGATGAGCTAACGCAACCTCAACGCGCACGCACCTCGGCCGCATCCGCCGCGCGTTCGGCCTGTGCGGCGGCCTGGTTGGCGCGTTCGGCCGCGTTGTCGGCTTTGGCTGCCGCATTGGCAGCGCGGACCTGGGCCTTGGCCTGGACCCTGGCCTGAACCAGCGCCTGCTTCTGCTCGCGCATCGCCACTACCTGGGCGCGGCTCGCCTCCAGGCCCGCACGGCGTGCATCCTCGCTGATCTGACGCAGTTGCGGGCCCAACAGCTCGATCTGCTTGCCCGCTTCCTGCAGCGCCAGTTGCGCGGCCTGCATGCCCAGTTCGCCGGCACTGTCGGCCAGCGCTGCGTGGTCCGGGCCGAATTCGGCGAGCATCGCGTCGCGGACTTCGCGGTGAGCATCGGCAATGGAACGGCTGATTTCACGACGGTCGTCTTCGCTCAGCCAGCTCGTTTCTTTTGATATCGCCGGTGCGGTGGCGGTGACACGCTCAAGTACCCCGGGCGCAGCGAGCTTCGCCGGTGGCGACAATGCAGCAGGCTCTGCCGGAAGCGCCGGCGCAGACGGCGGCAACGGCGCGGCAGGCGCGGCGATGCGGTCTGGCCCGGCGGGCTGGGTGATCGCGGGGACGTCGTCCGCCCACGCGGTGCCGGCCACCAGTCGCAGTGGTGTGATCGCCGCAATCGCGACCACTCCGAGCAACAGTCGCGTTCCCCAGCCCGGCGTACCGGGCGCGTGCTGCAGCAGGGTCAGGCGGCGCTTGAGGCTGAGAAAACTTGGCGAAGCACTGGCCAGACCAGCGCGCGGACGCGCTGCGACACCGAGCTGCACCAGCAGGCGGCCATAGTCGTGCGCGCAGCGGCGGTTGCCTGCGACCACGGCGGCGTCGCAGGCGGCCTCGCGGGCGATCGCATATTCGCGTGCCGCCAGATGCACCGCCGGATGAAAGAAGAACAGGTGCTGCGCCAGCGTCGGCACCAGTCCCAGCCACAGATCGCGACGGCACAGATGCACCAGTTCGTGGGTCAGCGCCATGTCGAGGTCGTCATCGTTCATCGCGGCCAGACGGCGTGCCGGCAACAGCAGCACCGGGCGCCACGGGCCGATCAGCTGCGGCGAGTCGATTGCATCACTGACGCGCAGGGCTGGCGCGCGACTCAATCCATGTGCCTCGGCGGCCAGGCGCAGTGCACGATCCAGGCGCGCGTCCGGGCAAGGACGTGTCTGCCGCAGCAGCAGCCGGCTGGCACGGAAGGCGAGCGCGGTGCGCAGCGTCAGCAGCAACACACCGGCCAGCCACAGCGCCGCCAGCGCATGGGTCCAGCTGAAACCGGTGCTGATTTCGACAGGCGCGATATCCGCGGCGACCAGCAGCGGCGTGGTCGTAGCCGCGATCTGCGCCGCCGGCAGCAGCGGCAGCTCGACCGCGCCCGGCGCGAACAGGCCGATCAGCCCCTGCAGCGCGACCAGCCACCACAGCCAGCACTGGCTGGCGGCCGGCAAGCGCTTGAAGCTGCGGCACACCACCCAGACCAGCGCGGCCAGCAGCAAAGTCTGCACGCTGGTCGCGGCCAGGCGCGCCAGCATCAACTCCATGACCGTATCCATCGCTCAGCCCTCCCGTCGCTGCGACTGCAGCTTGGCCACCAACGCTTCCAGTTCGGCCAGCTCGTTGTCGCTGACCTCGGCGCGCTCGGACATCCACGCCACGAACGGCGAGACCGAGCCCTGCAATGTCCTTTCGACGAAGTTCCCGATGGTGCTGCCGATCACCTCTTCCTGCTGCGCGGTGGCGGCGTAGCGGTACATGCCATCGACCTGGCGACGGCTCAGGTAAGCCTTGGCGCGCAGGCGCTCCATCATGGTCAGCACGGTCGAGCGGGCCAGCCCGCGGGCCTCGCCGAAACCGGCGGCAACCTCGCCGACGCTGGCTTCACCGTGTTCATCGATGTACTGCAGCAGGGCCAGTTCCTGGTCCCCGATCGTCTTGCGGCGCATGGCGGCGACTCCGTGACTACATTTGTCGCTAACGTACGTATGGCGACAGGTGTAGTCAATAGGTCTTTCGGCACCTCAGCCCATGACTGTCGTCACACTGTCGATCTGCCAGGCAGTGAATTCCTGCTCGAACTCGCCCAGCGACAGCAGGCCCACGCACGCCTGCGCGCCCACCGGCAGCGCCTCACCGCGCGCGAGCCGCCGTGCCAGCAGGATCGCGGCGAAGCAGGGAATTTCCGGCCCGTGCAGCATCGGCGCGGTGAGATCCCAGTGCACGCTGCGCGGACGGCCGCCGTGCAGGCCCTGCAATGTCACCCGCATGCCGCCGAGGTCGGTGCCGAAGCGGTCGAACCAGCGCCCGGCGCGCGCGAACACGCTCGCCAGCGCTGCCATCGGCAACGGCAGGCCGAGCCGGCGCAGCCCGGCGATCATGGCCAGGCAGCGTTGCAGGAACGGCAGCTCCAGCGCGGCGCGGAATCGCACCGTCTGCACGCCGGGATAGCGCTGCACCAGCAGGTCGTGATCGGGCACATCACAGGCTGCGGCCAGACGCGGGGCGATGCGGCCGAAGTGCACCGGCACCGGATCGGCCCAACCGACCACGCGCTGCCAGCGGCCATCCTGCCAACACTCAAACGCCCGGCCGCAATAGGACAGCACCGCGCGTACCGTCGCCATGCCCAACGGCGTGGCCTGGGCCGGTGCAATCACCAGATCGATGACATGCAATGCGTCGAATTGCCCACGCAGCGCATCCACCACCGCACTGGACAGCGCCGGCAAGGTACTGGCGCCACTGATCGCACAACGCTGCGCATGCTGTGCAGCGGCATCGACCGCCGCCGGAAAATCACGCACGAAATCACGTCCATCAGCCAGATCGATGTAATGCATGCCGGCCTGCAAACAGGCCAGTGCCACGGCGTAACCCTGGCCCTGGAACGGCCCGGCGGTATGGATCACCAGATCGGCGCGGGTGGCCGCCAGGCTTTCGGCGAAGTCGGGCGCCTCGCTATCCAGTCGATGCAGCCGGATGCGCGACAGATCGATGCCGGGCAGATTCGCCGCCGCGCTCTGCGGATTCCGCCCGGCCGCGATGACCTCGATCCCCGGTGTCCTGGCCAGTGCACGCACGATGCGCGCGCCGAAATGGCCGTAGCCACCGAGTACCACCACACGATATGGCTCCGCCACGGCTTGCTCCCTGATCTGTCGAGCGATTATCGGCCCGCATCGGCGCCGCGTGGAACCCGATCACCTCCACCGGTTTTCATGCACCGCACACGCGCACCGCGACACGCTACGGGCCCGTCTTTCGAGGAGTTCCCGCCATGATCCGTGCCTGCGTTCCGCTTGTCGCCGCCGTCGCGCTCGCTGCCTGCAGCACCGCACAGGTCGCACAGGTAAAACCCATCGACGGCACCATCACCGGGCAATGCCATAGCGACAGGGTGCGCGGCGCCGTCGGCCTGGCCGCCACCCCGCAGACCGTGGAGCGCGCCCGCGTGGACAGCGACAGCAACGCGGTCGGCGTGGTGCGTGGAACACTCACCCGCAGCGGCGCCACCGCCAGCGGCATTGCCGATCCGGCGCAAGGCCGCAGCGACACCGGCGGCGATCGCCTGACCATCGAGCAGGGCCCGACCAACAACATCACCGCGATCTATTGCGGCTGAATACCCACCGCCCATATCCCTCGCAGTGGTACCGCAGCGAAGCCAGGCCCGCGCCGGCCTGGCCGCACGCACACTTAACGCCACCGACGATGCCTGCCATCGCCGAGAGCTTGTGCTTATGCTGGCGTCTCCCAAGCCCCCCCGGAGACCTGCCCGATGTGGAATGAGCCGACCGCCCCGCGTCCACGCACCATCGCCCTGTTGCTGGCGTCGACGCTGATCCTGTCGCTGGCCGCCTGCAAGCCACCGGCACCGGACGAACAGGAAGCCGTCGGTGCACAGGCCCAGCAAGCCGCCGATGCCGCCGCCTTCCCCGCCACCCCCGAGGCACCGCCGGTCGGCAGCTGCGATGCGACCCTGGCGCAGCCGCTGGTCGGCCAGACGCTCACCGACGAGGCGACCCGGCAGGCCCAGCAGGACACCCACGCCAGCCGCGTGCGCGTGCTGAAACCCGGCCAGGCGGTGACGATGGAGTTCGACGGCGAGCGGCTCAACATCGACGTCGATGCCAACAACGTCGTCAGCGGCGTGCGCTGCGGCTGAACCGGGGTTTCCGGCAGGGTTCCGGCGAGCCCCGCGAAAGCCAGACGCGGCAATGCTTTCGCCGCGTTCTCGTTGCACTTGCAACGGTGAGTTGCGGCACCGCATCAACTGTGATTTAGTCGATCATCCGGTGACCCCACGAATGCGCTCCAAGATCGAGCGGGGACGTCAGTCGCCGCTTCTCCGGATCGCAACGAGGCACACATGGCCCCCCGCACTCGCCAAGGGCTCCAAGACCCAGGTCTTTACGACGCACGCGACGAACGCGATGCGTGTGGTTTCGGCATGGTCGTCCAACTGGATGACCAGCCTTCCCGATCGCTGGTGGACACCGCGATCGCCGCGCTTTCGCGCATGACCCACCGCGGCGGCGTCGCCGCCGACGGCCTCACCGGCGATGGCTGCGGCCTGCTGATCCGCAAACCCGATCCGTTCCTGCGCGCATTGGCGCGCGAGGCCGGCATCGCGATCGGCGCGCGCTACGCCGCCGGCGTGGTGTTCCTGCCGCATGCCGACGACGACGCCGCGCGATGTCGCGAGGAACTGGACACGCAGCTGCGCCGTGCCGGCGCCGAACCGCGCGGCTGGCGCGTGGTGCCGACCGACGACCGCGTCTGCGGTCAACTGGCCAAGGACACGCTGCCGCGCATCGAGCAGGTGTTCGTCGACGCCGGTGCCGGTCAGAACGATGAAGGCTTCGCGCTGTCGCTGTTCCTGGCCCGTCGCCGTGCCGAGCAGGGCCTGCGCGAGCACGCCGATTTCTACGTCACCACGCTTTCGCCGAACGCGATCAGCTACAAGGGCATGGTGCTGCCGGACAAGCTGAGCACGTTCTACCCGGACCTGCAGCGCAGCGAACTGGCCTCCAGCGCGGTGGTGTTCCACCAGCGCTTCTCGACCAACACGCTGCCGCGCTGGCCGCTGGCACATCCGTTCCGCCTGCTCGCGCACAACGGCGAGATCAACACCATCGAGGGCAACCGTCGCTGGGCGCAGGCGCGCAGCAAGGTGTGGAAGACCCCGAAGTTCGACATCGCCGAACTCGATCCGGTGATCTCGATGCACGGCTCGGATTCGCAGAGCCTGGACAACATGCTGGAACTGCTGGTTTCCGGTGGCATGGACCTGCTGCAGGCGCTGCGCATCCTGGTGCCGCCGGCCACCCAGTCGCTGGAATTCAAGGACGCTGATCTGGCCGCGTTCTACGAGTTCCACGGCCTCAACACCGAGCCGTGGGACGGCCCGGCCGGCATCGTCGCCTGCGACGCGCGCTATGCGGCCTGCACGCTCGACCGCAACGGCCTGCGCCCGGCGCGCTGGATGCTGACCTCCGACCGCCACTTCCTGGTCGCTTCCGAAGCGGGCGTGTGGGAACTGCCGGCCGAGCGCATCACCCGCAAGGGCAAGCTCGGCCCGGGCGAGATGATGGCGATCGACCTCAAGCGGGGCGATCTGCTCGACAGCGACGGCATCGACCGCATCAACCGTGCCCGCGCGCCGTACAAGCAATGGCTGCAGCAGGGCGTGACCTACCTGCAGACCGAGTTGATCGACCCGTCGCTGGCCGAAGAGCCGTTCGACGAGAAGACCCTGAGCAGCTATCACAAGCTGTTCCAGCTCAGCACCGAGGAAGTGGAGCAGATCCTGCGTCCGCTCGCCGAGACCGAGCAGGAAGCCACCGGCTCGATGGGCGATGACACCCCGATGGCGGTGCTGAGCCAGTACACCCGGCCGCTGTACGACTACTTCCGCCAGGCGTTCGCGCAGGTCACCAACCCGCCGATCGATCCGCTGCGCGAGAACTGCGTGATGTCGCTGACCACCCAGCTCGGCCAGGAGACCAACGTCTTCCACGCCGGCCCGGAGACGGTCAACCACGTCATCCTGAACTCGCCGGTGCTGAGCCAGCGCAAGCTGCGCCAGCTGCTGAAGATGGAGCAGTACGTCAACCGCAATCGCCTGATCGACCTGTCCTACAGCGTCGAGGAAGGCCTGAAGGCCGGCATCGAGCGGATCTGCCAGGAGACCGAACAGGCCGCGCGCGATGGCGTGGTGATGCTGCTGCTGTCGGACCGCTATCCGGTCGCGGACCGGCCGATGGTGCATGCGCTGCTCGCCACCGGTGCGGTGCACCACCACCTGTCGGCCAAGGGCCTGCGCTGCGACGTCAATCTGATCATCGAGACCGGCACCGCGCGCGATCCGCACCACATGGCCTGCCTGCTCGGCTTCGGTGCCACCGCGGTGTATCCGTACCTGGCCTACCAGACCCTGTTCGACCTCAACCGCCGCGGCATCCTCAAACTCAAGCGCGGCAGCGGCGAGCCGATGCAGATCGGCCCGAGCTACCGCAAGGGCATCATCAAGGGGCTGAGCAAGATCATCTCCAAGATGGGCATCGCCACCATCGCCAGCTATCGCGGCGCGCAGCTGTTCGAGATCGTCGGGCTGGATGCCGACGTGGTCGAGCTGTGCTTCCCGGAAACGCCTTCGCGCGTCGGCGGCGTCACCCTGAGCCGGCTCGACACCGAGGCACGCGAGCTGACCGTGCGTGCCTGGAACGATCTGGCCAAGCCGGAAGTGGGCGGGCTGCTCAAGTACGTGCACGGCGGCGAGTACCACATGTACAACCCGGACGTGGTGCTGACCCTGCAGCGCGCGACCCGCACCGGTACCGCCAGCGACTGGCAGCGCTACATGGACGCGGTGCATGCGCGTCCGCCGTCGGCGCTGCGCGATCTGCTGCAGCTGAAGAAGGCCGAGGCACCGACGCCGCTGGATGACGTCGCGCCGGCCGAAGACGTGCTGCGCCGCTTCGATACCGCCGCGATCTCGCTCGGCGCGCTGTCGCCGGAAGCGCATGAGGCACTCGCCATCGCGATGAACCGCCTGGGCGGACGCTCCAACTCGGGCGAGGGCGGCGAAGATCCGGTCCGCTACGGCACCGAGAAGCGCTCCAAGATCAAGCAGGTCGCCTCCGGCCGCTTCGGCGTCACGCCGGAATATCTGGTCAACGCCGAGGTGCTGCAGATCAAGGTCGCGCAGGGCGCCAAGCCCGGCGAGGGCGGCCAGCTGCCCGGCCACAAGGTCAACGAGCTGATCGCGCGGCTGCGTTACGCCAAGCCGGGCATCGGCCTGATCTCGCCGCCGCCGCACCACGACATCTACTCCATCGAGGATCTGGCGCAGCTGATCTATGACCTCAAGCAGGTCAATCCGAGCGCGCTGGTGTCGGTGAAGCTGGTCTCGCATGCCGGCGTCGGCACGATTGCCGCCGGCGTGGTCAAGGCCGGCGCGGATCTGATCACGGTGTCCGGCCACGACGGTGGCACCGGCGCCTCGCCGATCAGCTCGATCCGCTACGCGGGCGTGCCGTGGGAGCTGGGCGTGGCCGAATCGCACCAGGCGCTGGTCGCCAACGACCTGCGCAACCGCACCATCCTGCAGACCGACGGCGGCCTGAAGACCGGCCTGGACGTGGTCAAGGCGGCACTGCTGGGCGCGGACAGCTTCGGCTTCGGCACCGCGCCGATGATCGTGCTGGGCTGCAAATACCTGCGCATCTGCCACCTCAACAACTGCGCCACCGGCGTGGCCACCCAGGACGAGCGCCTGCGCGAGGGCTACTTCACCGGCCTGCCCGAGCGCGTGGAGAACTTCTTCCGGCTGCTCGCCGAGGAAGTGCGCGGCTGGCTGTCCTACCTGGGCGCCAGGTCGCTGGACGAGATCGTCGGCCGCACCGACCTGCTTGAGCAGTTGCAGGTGTCGCCGCGCGAAGGGGTCAGCGTCGACCTGTCGCGGCTGCTCAAGAACGCGAACTACGACGCCCCGCATTGCGCCGCACAGCGCCTGTACGAGTCGCCGGACAGCCTGGCCACGCAGATGGACGGCCTGCTCGCCGATGCGATCGCCAACAAGTCCGGTGGCGACCATCGCTTCCTGATCCACAACACCGACCGTTCGATCGGCACGCGCCTGTCCGGCGCGATCGCGCGCGTGCACGGCAACCACGGCATGAACGAAGCGCCGATCACACTGCGCTTCCGTGGCACCGCCGGGCAGAGCTTCGGCGCGTTCAACGCCGGTGGCCTGCACATGGAGATCGAGGGCGAAGCCAACGATTACGTCGGCAAGGGCATGGCCGGCGGCCGGCTGGTGGTGCGTCCGCCCCGCGGCGCGCGCTTCGAGGCCCGCAACACCGCGATCATCGGCAACACCTGCCTGTACGGCGCCACCGGCGGCGAGCTGTATGCCGCGGGCCGCGCCGGCGAGCGCTTCGGCGTGCGCAACTCCGGCGCGCTGGCGGTGATCGAGGGCGCCGGCGACCACTGCTGCGAGTACATGACCGACGGCATCGTGCTGGTGCTGGGCCGGGTCGGGCTGAACTTCGGCGCCGGCTTCACTGGCGGCATGGCCTACGTGCTGGACGTCGAGCGTGATTTCGTGGATCGCTACAACCACGAGCTGATCGACATCCACCGCATCTCGGCCGAGGGCTTCGAGAGCCATCGCCAGCACCTGCACACGCTGATCAGCCGCCACCGCGAACTGACCGGCAGCATCTGGGCGCAGCAGATCCTCGACGAGTTCCGCGACTACGTCGGCAAGTTCTGGCTGGTCAAACCGAAGGCGGCCAGTATCGAGTCGTTGACTGAGTCGTTGAGGCGAGCCGCTTAGGCGGCACACCTCAACGACGGGATTGGGGATTCGGGATTCGGGATTGGGAAAAGCAATCCCCACATCGGATCCGACTCCAGTCCCCTGCTTTTACGAATCCCCAATCCCGAATTTCGAATCCCCGCCTTATGAGCCGCAAGCAAGTCTTCCAATTCCTAGACCTCCCGCGCCAGATGCCGCAGCGCATCCCGGTGGAGCTGCGTACGTCCGGTGACTGGGGCGAGCTGTACGGCAAATTCGGCAAGGAGGAGGCGCAGTACCAGGCCGGTCGGTGCCTGGATTGCGGCAATCCCTATTGCAGCTGGAAATGCCCGGTCCACAACGCGATCCCGCAGTGGCTGCAACTGGTGCAGGAAAACCGCATCGAGGAAGCCGCGGCGCTGTGCCATTCGACCAACCCGCTGCCGGAAGTGTGCGGCCGGGTGTGTCCGCAGGATCGTCTGTGCGAGGGCAGCTGCACGCTGGAAGAATTCGGCGCGGTCACCATCGGTGCGGTCGAGAAGTACATCGTCGATGCGGCGCTGGCCAATGGCTGGCGCCCGGACCTGAGCATGGTCACCTCGACCGGCAAGCGCGTGGCGGTGGTCGGTGCCGGCCCGGCCGGCCTGTCCTGTGCTGACCGGCTGGCACGTGCCGGTATCCAGGCGGTGGTGTTCGATCGCTACGAGCAGATCGGCGGCCTGCTGCAGTTCGGCATCCCCAGCTTCAAGCTCGACAAGAGCGTGATCGCCAAGCGCCGCGAGGTGCTGGAAGGCATGGGCGTGCAGTTCCGCCTCGGCGTGGAGATCGGCAAGGACATCACCGCCGAACAGCTGCTGGGCGATTTCGACGCGGTATTTCTCGGCACCGGCGCCTATCGCTACACCGATGGCGGCCTGCCCGGGCAGGACCTGAAGAACGTGCTGCCGGCGCTGCCGTTCCTGGTGCAGAACAGCCGCATCGTCTCCGGCAACGATCCGTGGGGCCGGCCGATCGCCGGCTGGGAAGACACCGTCGCGCTGCCGGACCTGACCGGCAAGCGCGTGGTCGTGCTCGGCGGCGGCGACACCGGCATGGACTGCGTGCGCAGCGCGATCCGCCTGGGCGCGGCCAAGGTCACCTGCGCCTATCGCCGCGACGAGGCCAGCATGCCCGGCAGTGCGCGCGAGGTGGCCAATGCTCGCGAGGAGGGCGTGCGCTTCCTGTTCAACCGCCAGCCGCTGTCGATCGAGGCCGGGGCCGACGACGAAGCGATCGGCGTGACCGTGGTCGAGACCAGGCTCGGCGAGCCGGACGCGCAGGGCCGCCGCAATGCCGAGCCGATCGAAGGCAGCGAATCGCTGCTGGAAGCGGACGTGGTGATCATCGCCTTCGGCTTCTCGCCGACGCTGCCGGAATGGCTGGCGGCGCAGGGCGTGCAGGGCGCACAGAACGGCCGCATCGCGGTCGGCGGCAGCAAGCTGCCGTACCAGACCGCCAACCCGAAGCTGTTCGCCGGCGGCGACTGCGTGCGCGGTGCCGACCTGGTGGTCACCGCCGTGGCCGAAGGCCGCGACGCGGCCGGCAGCATCGCGCAGTGGCTGGGCGTGGCGGTGGCTGATCAGGCTGTGGCGGCCTGATCGGCGGGTTTTGCGTTCTGTGAAAAACGACGTCCATGGATTCCCGCTTTCGCGGGAATCCATGGACGTTGCCGTTGCACTTGCTGGCTACAGATGTTTCAGCCGTCGCAACCCTTCTACCGTCGTCCCCGCGCAGGCGGGGACCCAGCGACTTGAAGCGCATCGCGCGAAAAGCAAAGGCACTGGATCCCCGCCTGCGCGGGGACGACAGCTGAAAGATGGCGAGAAGGAAAGCTTCCGACAGGAGCGGCCAGCACTCGCCCACCATCAGCTCCCGGGCAAACCCAGCAGAGCCTCGAAGAGGGAAGGCGAGCAAAAACCCGTCACTTCCCCCCAACCACCTCACCATCTTCCTTGGTGAACGGCGTCGCCAACGGCGGCAGGATCTGCAGCACCACCTCAGACGGCCGGCACAAGCGCACGCCCAGCCCGGTTTCGACGAACGGCCGGTTGATCAGAATCGGATCGGCCAGCATCGCGTCGAGCAAGGCCTCGTCATCCAGCGACAGATCATCCAGGCCGCGCTCGCGATACGCAGCTTCCTTGGCCCGGATCGCCTCGCGCACGCTCAGCCCGGACGCTGCGATCAACGCCTTCAGCCGCGCGCGATCCGGCGGTTGCTTCAGGTACTCGATCACCTCCGGCTCGATGCCGACGTGCCGCAGCAGCGCCAGCACGTTGCGCGAAGTGCCGCAGCGCGGGTTGTGCCAGATCGTCGCGTGCATGCTCAGGCGGCCTTGTCCAAGGTCGCCATGTCGATCACGAAGCGGTACTTCACGTCGCCCTTGAGCATGCGCGTGTAGGCCTGCTCGATCTGGTTCATCGGGATCGTCTCGATGTCCGACACGATGCCGTGCTTGGCGCAGAAATCCAGCATCTCCTGGGTCTCGCGGATGCCGCCGATCAACGAACCGGCCAGGGTGCGGCGCTTCAGGATCAGGTTGAACACGGTCGGCGACGGATGCGGATGCTCGGGCGCACCGACCAGCACCATCGCGCCGTCACGCTTGAGCGCGGCCAGGAACGGATCCAGGTTGTGCTCGGCGGCGACGGTGTTGAGGATGAAATCCAGCGAGTTGGCCTGTGCGGCCATCTGCTCCGGATCCCTCGACACCACCACCTCGTCGGCGCCCAACCGCAACGCATCGGCGCGCTTGTTCTCGGAAGTGGTGAACAGCACCACGCTGGCGCCCATCGCCTTGGCGATCTTCACGCCCATGTGGCCCAGCCCGCCCAGGCCGACGATGCCGACCTTCTGGCCCGGACCGACCTTCCAATGCGCCAGCGGCGAGTAGGTGGTGATGCCGGCGCACAGCAACGGCGCGACCGAGGCGAGGTCATCGGCACTGTGGCTGATCCGCAGCACGTACTTCTCGTCCACCACGATGTGATCGGAATAACCGCCGTAGGTGTTCTCGCCGCCGAACATCGGCCCGTTGTAGGTACCGGTGAAGCCAGCCTCGCAATACTGCTCCTCGCCCTCCTGGCAGGACGGACAGGTGCGGCAGCTGTCGACCATGCAGCCGACGCCGGCAACGTCGCCGACCTTGAAGCCTTTCACCTCGCTGCCGACCGCACTGACCCGGCCGACGATCTCGTGACCCGGCAGCGACGGGTACAGCGTGTTCTGCCATTCGTTGCGGGCGGTGTGCAGATCGGAATGGCAGACACCGCAATAGAGGATGTCGACGCGCACATCGTGCGGACCCGGCTCGCGACGTTCGAACGAGAACGGAGCAAGCGGCTGATCCGCGGAACGGGCGGCGTAACCATGGGCATGACTCATGGGAAATCT
Source organism: Pseudomonas sp. GW821-FHT07E12 (assembly GCF_058986605.1). NCBI lineage: Bacteria > Pseudomonadati > Pseudomonadota > Gammaproteobacteria > Pseudomonadales > Pseudomonadaceae > Pseudomonas > Pseudomonas sp. GW821-FHT07E12. The sequence continues at coordinate 24,163 of NZ_JBYSVX010000045.1, forward strand.
CCAGAAAAGGCGTGGCCACGGATGCCTGTGCGAACCGTGCCAGCGGGGTGGGGGGATGGGTAAAGCTTAGACCACCGCTACGTTTCGGCGCCGTGACACAGCGTTGTGCCCAGGTGCTTGCGTGATGTGGCATGGCGTGGCGGCGGTCCCATGCAATCCGCGATCACCGCCACAGAACCCACCGCCGGATCGCGCCATCCATGCAGCGCTAACGCCAGCGGGCCTAGTCTCCGGGTTCGCTGTACTCGCTGTGCTGTGCCCGCCCCCGGCGGCCGCGCATCCCGACATCCCCCGCTGTCAGGAATCTGCCCCATGACGACCCGTTCGCGCCTGTCCCGTTCCCCCGTGCTGATGCTGGCCCTCGCCCTGCTGGTCGCGCCGCTGGCGCACGCCGCCGATGCGCTGAAATATGCCGGCGTCAATCTCGCCGGTGCCGAATTCAACGCCAGCAAGCGCCCCGGCACGCTGTACAAGGACTACACCTATCCGGCCGCCTCCGATTACGCCTACTTCGCCGGCAAGGGCATGAACATCGTGCGCCTGCCGTTCCTGTGGGAGCGACTGCAGCCGCAGGCGTTGGGCGAACTGGACGCCGCGCAGCTGGCACTGCTGAAGAAAGCCGTCGAGCAGGCCAAGGCCAACGGCCTCAAGCTGATCCTGGACGTGCACAACTACGCCAAGTACGACGGCACCCGGATCGACCAGCTCGACGGCGGCAGCGCGGCACTCGCCAACCTGTGGACGCGCCTGGCCGGCGAGTTCGGCAACGACGACAGCGTGATCTTCGGCCTGATGAACGAACCCAACGGCATTTCCGCCAGCGATTGGGCCGGCGCCGCGCAGGCTTCGATCGATGCCATCCGCAGCGCCGGCGCGCACAACCTGATCCTGGTACCGGGCACCGCCTACACCGGCGCACACAACTGGGTCAGCGGCGGCTATGGCGCCACCACCAATGCCCAGGCACAGGACGACCTGCACGATCCGCTGAACCACTACGCCATCGAGCTGCACCAGTACCTGGATGCCAACTTCAGCGGCACCAGTGCCGAATGCGCCAGCGCCACCATCGGCGCGGACAAGCTGCGCGGCGTCACCGCCTGGCTGCGCGAGCAGGGCAAGACCGGCTTCCTCGGCGAGTTCGGCGCCGCCGACAACGACACCTGCCGGCAGGCCCTGGACGGCATGCTCACGTTCCTCGAAGAAAACCGCGACGTCTGGCTGGGCTGGAGCTACTGGGCCGCCGGTTCCTGGTGGAAGGCCGACTACCCCTACAGCGTGCAACCCAACAAGGACGGCAGCGACAAGCCGCAGATGGAGATCCTGGTACCGCATGCGAAGAAGGTGACGGGGGCGCAGTAGCGGTTCCGTCATCCCGGCCATTGCACTGTGCTCGGACGACGTCACCAAGCAAGCCGCAAGCCATGCGTGTGGGAGCGACTTCAGTCGCGACGGGCTTTCCCGGTGAAGCCCGTCGCGACTGAAGTCGCTCCCACAGAGAGGCCGACACCGTGCCGGCAGGGCTCGTTTCCTTGCCCCGAAGCTCACGGCTTCAACCCGAAAACGCCATCAGGAAGATATCCACACGCCTCCGCACTAGACTTCCCCCTCCATCACGCCAAGGGGAATCGCACACATGCGTCTGGGACTGGCCGCCAACCGACTGCACCACCAGGGCAAGGACGCCGCACTGTTCCGCTGGCTGCGCGCCTGCGAGGCCGGCATCCGCGAGCTTGGCCTGAACCTGCACGCCGTCGGCCGCACCTACGAAGCGATCGCCCGCGCCGACCTGCTGCGCGACTACCCCGGCCTCAAGCGCTATCCCTACGGCCGCGAAGGCGGGCTGATGAAGCTGGTCGCCGAAGTGGTCGGGCTCGGCAGCGCCGAACGCACGCTGGATGGCGCGATCTACCTGATCGACCCGGTCGATCCGTCCTCGATCTTTCCCGAAGCGATCGCGCTCAAGCGCCAGTGCGTGATCCACGGCAAGCCGTTCATCTCGACCGTGGCCTCGGCGCGTGACTGGATCGAGATGGAACGCCTGCACGCCGGCTTCGCCGCCGATCCCGGCGCGGACGATCTGTATGCCCTGGAAACCCAGACCCTGGCCCTGATCGCGCACGATGCGATGAAGCCGCAGATGCTGGCCTTCGCCGCCGAGCACTTCGACCTGCTGTCGCGCTTCGCGCAGCGGATCGGCACCGGCACCACCGGCCAGCGCCTCAACGAACTGGCCTGGAGCCGCGGCTGGCCGCAGGACCAACCCTGGGTGCAACGCTACGAGAGCGGCCCGATGGGCGGCGACGCCCAGATCGCCGACCGCGTCCTCGAAAAACGCTGCCAACGCGCGGTGTTCTTCGAAGACCCCCACGTCGCACGCCAGCACGAAGCCGACATCCAGCTACTCGAACGCGCCGTCACCACCGTCACCGACCACGCCGTGTGCATCACCTCGCCGGGGGTTGCCGCGCGCTGGGCGAGTGCGGCGCAGTTGCGTGGTAATCGAGCGTCGAATTAGGTGCGCGATGCCATGAAGATCCCAACGCTGATCGGTTGTTTATCCAGCCTCGCAATCGCGGCTTGCGCCACTTTTCCCAATTCACAGCAAACCCCGCGGTCGTCCTCATCTTCATCCCCGCCCGATACGGTCATCGGTACCTGGGACTTTTCAGTCACGAGCGCGAGCACGCCACAACGCTTCCGCTTTGCGCTCACAAGTACGCCAGCCGATACATGCATAGCCGGCGCGTGGTACAAGGCGCGCCCGATCTCGGTGCCGAATGGAGTCGTATCCCGGCCTGCTTACCGTTATGAATCCGGCAGGCTTGAAATCCTGCTTTCGACGGCGTTGTGCGATGACTACACCTCTTTCATCGGCACCATCAACGGATCCAAATTCGACGGTTCATACGTCTCCTATGGCCTGGGGAGCAATACGGAACACGGAAAGGTCACTGGTTCGCGGCGCCCCTGATCTGCTTCAGGTCATCAGCATGTAATCGCCCGCCACGACACTCCTTGCCTTTCTACGGTCCAGGGGGACGTCATGGTGCGGTTCGTTCGTTGTCTAGCGCTGGCCGCATGCCTGGGATTACCACTGTGGGCGCAGGCGCAGGAACCCGAACGTCTGCGCATCCATGGCTCCAACAGCATCGGCGAGCGGCTGATGCCGGCACTGGTGGAAGACTGGTTGCACTCGATCGGTTACGAGAACCTGCAGCGCGCGTCGCCCTCCGGCGTGCTCACCGAGGTGCATGCGATACGCGATGGCCAACCGCTGGTGGTGCAGATCGACAGACACGGCTCGGCCAGCGGCCTGCAGGCATTGATCCATGGCGATACCGAGCTGGCGATGAGCACGCGCGTGCCGAATGCGGCCGAGCGCGAAGCCGGCTGGCAGCTGGGTGATCTGTCCTCGGCCGACCAGCAGTTCGTGCTCGCGCTCAACGGGGCACGCGTGCTGGTCGCGCAGGGCAATCCGCTGCGCAAGCTCGATATCGAGCAGCTGCGCGCACTGCTGGCCGGACACATCGACAACTGGAAGCAACTCGGCGGCGCCGATCGCCCGCTGCGCCTGGTCTGTACTGACGGCGGTGCCGGGCTGGCCGACTACCTGCGCCAGCGTGTCGGACCACTGGAGCGGCGCGCCTGCAGCCGCTCGCTGCGCACCCTGCGCGAAACCGCTACTGCTGTCGCCGGCGATCCGAATGCGATCGCGGTGGTCGAACTCGCCACGCCGATGGCCGCCGGCACGCGTGCGCTGGCGATATCCGATGGCGGCATCGCGGTCGCGCCGGACACGCTCGGCGTGCGCAGCGAAGACTATCCGCTGGTGCAGCGCTACAGCGTCTATGGCGGGCAGATGATGTCCGCGCTTGGCCGCAGCTTCGCGCTGTATCTGCTCGGGCCGTCCGCGCAGCGGGTGGTGGCGCGCCAGGGGCTGCCGGCAATGACGTTGCCAGACAACGCGGGCAAGGCCTCCGCTCCCGAGGCCGGCAACGACGCCTATGACCAGGCGGTGGCCGGCGCAGTGCGACTGCCGTTGAACGTGCGCTTCAACCTGCGCTCGCTCGGCACGATGTTCGAAGGTGGATCGGTGCAGGATCTGGACCGGCTGGTGGCGTGGATGCAGCAGCCGCAGTACCGGCATCGGCCGCTGGCGGTGATCGGCTTCGCCAATCCGGATCCGGCCAACCGCCTGTTCCCGACCATCGCCAGCAACGACCGCGCCGACATCGTCGCCAGTTATCTGGCCGAGCGCGGCATCGTGGTGCAGCGCGCGCGTGGCCTGGGCGCGGTGCGGCCGCTGGCGGGGGCTGCCGATCCGGGTGCACGGCAGCGCAACGAGCGTGTGGAAATCTGGATGTTGTAGCAATCTTGTGGGAGGGACTCTGGGTGGCCTAGGGCCATCAGTCCCGACGCTTTCCAGGTAAAGCCCGTCGGGACTGATGGCCCTAGGCCACCCAGAGTCCCTCCCACAGAGAGCCCAACTGTCCCGGCTGGCGGGACGACTTCATGGGCTCATCCACATCGAACACGAACACCACAAACGACAAGGCCCCCACTTGGGAGGCCTTGTCGCATTCGCTTGATTCCGCAGCGGCTTACTTAGCCGGCGCAGCCGCCGATTTGTCCGCCATCATCTTGTCGCGTGCGGCCTTGAACGGATTGCCGGCGTACCAGTTCGGCCAGCGATCGCCCGCCGCCAGTTCCTTGCCGACGCCGTAGATCGCCTGCAGATCCTCGACGTTGCCATCAAGCTTCCAGGTCGCCGCGTTGAACTCGTCGCACGGCGCGTGATAGCACTTGGCGTAGTCCTCGGCCGCCTTGCGGCCGGCCGCGGTACCGCCTTCGCGCAGGTCCTCACCGCCGTCGGTGTACAGCGCCGGCACGCCGGCCTTGGCGAAGTTGAAGTGATCCGAGCGGAAGTACGAGCCGTTCTGCGGCGAGGCCTCGCTGTGCAGCACGCGGCCCTGCATCGCGGCGATCGGCTTGAGGATGTCCTCAAGCTCCGAGCTGCCCATGCCGACCACGGTGATGTCCTTGGCACGGCCGGCGATCGACATCGCATCGATGTTCATCACACCGGCGATCTTGTCCAGCGGGAAGGTCGGATGCGCGACGTAGTACTGCGAACCGAGCAGGCCCGATTCCTCCAGCGTCACCGCCAGGAACACCACTGAACGCTCCGGCCTGGGCTGCTGGTGCGCGAACGCGTCGGCGATCTCCAGGATGCCGGCCACGCCGGTCGCGTTGTCCACCGCGCCGTTGTAGATGTTGTCGCCGCTCTCGCCGTCATGCTTGCCGAGATGATCCCAGTGCGCGGTGTACAGCACCGCCTCGTCGGCACGGCTGGTACCCGGCAGCACGCCGACCACATTGCGCGAGGACTTCTGCGCGATGGTGCTCTTCAGGTCCACCGACCAGCTCGCCTTCAGCGGCACCGGCTTGAAACCGCGCTTGCTGGCCGCCTTGTATTCCTTGTCCAAGTCGAGCCCGGCATCGGCGAACAGCTGGCGCGCCACGTCCTGGGTGATCCAGCCCTGCACCGGCAGGCGCGGCGCCGGGTCGTCCTTGGCCGGCAGGTCGTACTGCGCGCCCGACCAGGAATTCTTGACCACGTCCCAGCCATAGCTGGCACCGGGCGTGTCGTGGATGATCAGCGCCGCCGCCGCGCCCTTGCGTGCGGCTTCCTCGAACTTGTAGGTCCAGCGCCCGTAGTAGGTCATGCGCTTGCCGTCGAACAGCTTGGCATCGCCGGTGTGGAAGCCCGGGTCGTTGACGAACATCACCACCGTCTTGCCCTTCCAGTCCTGCCCGGCGTAGTCATTCCACTGCTGCTCGGGCGCATCCACGCCGTAGCCGACGAACACCAGGTCGCTGCTGTCGATCTTCACGTCCGGCTGGCCGGTGCGGGTGCCGATCACGATGTCGCTGCCGAACTTCAACGTGCGGGTCTTGCCGGCCGAGGTCAGGCTCGGCGCGGTGCTCTCGTTGGCGGTGGTCTCCACCATCAGCACGTCCTGGAACCAGCTGTCGCCGTTGCCCGGCTGCAGGCCGATGCGCTGCATCTGGTCGCGGATGTAGTTGACCGTCTTCTCTTCGCCGGGCGTACCGGGGCCACGGCCCTCGAAGTCGTCGGAGGCTAGGGTCTTCACCAGTTCGGCGAAATCGCCCTGGGTGATCTCCGGCGAGAACGCATGCGTGCTGGCCGGGGTAGCCACGGCCGCAGCGGTATCGGGTTGCACGGGCGCGGCGGGTGCGGCGTCCGGTTCGCGCTTGCACGCCGCCAGCGCCGCGGTCGCGGCCAGGCACAGCAGGATCTTGCGGGACATCGGGGCTCCTCGATTCGACGAAACCCCGATTCTAGGGCGCTCAATCGCCCGGAGCGACCTCGCTGTCGAAGGTCTGCACGGTGGCGCCGCTGACGGTGCCGATCCTGGCGGTGCGGTGCACGTACAAGGTGACCTCGCGCTCGAACTCCAGCGTGCCGTCAACCACCGCGTTCGGCCCGATCACCACGCGCGGCTTGCGCGAGGACTTGAACGACAGGCTGAAGCCCGGCTTGCGGATCGAGATACCGCCGGTCACGTGCGAACCGACGCCAATGGTGATGTCACCGCTGACCGTCTCGATGGTGCCCTTCACACGGGTCTCGACCAGGCCGATGCTGCCGTTGACGGTTTCCACGCCACCGCGCACCTCGCTACCACGGTCGACGAACACGCCGCCGTTGACGGTCTCGATGCCGCCATCGACGATCGTCTGCGCACCGACGTTGATGCTGCCGTTCACGGTCGAAAGCGCGCCGGTCTGCGCCTTCGTACCCACCGTGATGCCACCGTTGACGGTCTCCGCACTGCGGGTGCGCGCACCGTCGTTGATGCTGATGCCACCGTTGACCGTGTCCAGGTCACCGTACTGGCGGCCGGCCTCGGCCACGATACGGCCGTTGACCTTGCTGATGTCCTCGTCCGCCCAGGCCGGGCTCGCGGCCAGGGCCATCGCCAACCCTACAGCCAGATACAAACGGTTCATCGCTACCTCCCGCCGCTGGCGGCGTTGCCTACTTTGGCGGCGATCACACCATGCTTGGCTACAATCCGCATCTGTCTGAAGTCACTGGACCTTCCCGCTTGCTTTCGCCCCTCCGCCGCAAGGATCCGCCATCCCGGCTCGCCGCCGGCCCGATGTTGACCGTGGGCCTGGCCGTAAGCCTGGCCGTGGCACTACTGGCCGGCGGCATCGGTGCCAGCCAGGCGCAGGACCAGCGCGAGGCCGAGCGCAAGCTGGCGCAGATGCAGCGCGAGCTGAAGAACATCGGCGATGAGCGCCGCCAGCTCGAAGGTCAGCGCGGCGACGCCTCACGCAAGCTGCGCGAGGCCGACGAGAAAGTCGCCCGCTCGGCGCGCCAGCTGAACCAGACCGAGAGCGCGCTGCGCGAGCAGCAGCAGGCGCTGGCCGAACTGCAGGACAAGCGCGAGCGCCTGCGCAAGGGCCTGCGCGAGCAGCGCGCGCAGCTGGCCACACTGCTGCGCGCGGCCTATCAGGTCGGCGGCAACGCGCCGCTCAAGCTGCTGCTGTCGCAGGACAGCACCGCCGACGCCAACCGCGTGCTGGCCTATCACCGCTACGTGCAGAACGAGCGCGCCGCGCGGATCCAGAACCTGACTTCGGATCTGCAGGCGCTGCAGCAGGTCGAGCAGGACATCCAGGGCCGCCAACAGGCACTGGCCCAGGCCCGCCAACAGCAGCAGCAGCAGACCAGCACCCTGCAACGCGATCGCAAGCAGCAGGCCGGCACCGTCGCCGAGCTGGACGATCGCTACAAGGAACGCAGCGAGCGCGAGAAGGCCCTTGGCCAGGACACCAAGGCGCTGGAGAAGCTGCTGGCCAACCTGCGCGCGGCCGCGGCACGCGCCGAAGCCGAGCGCCGCGCCGCAGCCAAGCGTGCGGCCGAGGAAGCCGCTGCCACCGCCAAGGCCGGCGGCACCCACAAACCGGGCAAGACCCCGCCGAAGGTCGTCGCCAACGCGCCCGCGCCGAAGGTCGGCGGCCTGAGCTGGCCGGTCGCGGGCAACCTGCTGGCGCGTTTCGGCGGCACCTTGCCGGACGGGCGCACCAGCAGCGGCGTGCTGATCGGCGCCCCGCTCGGCAACACCGTCGTCGCCGTCGCCGATGGCACCGTGGTGTTCTCCGACTGGATGACCGGCTACGGCATGATCCTGATCATCGACCACGGCAACGGCTACATGAGCCTGTACGCGCACAACGAATCACTGCTGCGCGATGCCGGCACCGCGGTGAAGCGCGGCGAGGCCGTGGCCAAGGTCGGCAACTCCGGCGGGCAGGGCGTATCGGCGCTGTACTTCGAACTGCGCCGCAACGGCCAGCCGGTTGATCCGTCGTCGTGGTTGCAGCGGCGTTAGGCCGGGAATCGGGAATGGCGAATAGGGAATCGGAACAGCCGTTCGTGGCGAACTGAACGCACTGGGCTTTGCCGATTCCCCATTCCCGGCTCAACGCGAATTTAGCCTTGCTTCGCGCATAATCCGGTAGGCCCCGGCATTTGCGGGGCGTTGTCTTCCTCGGAGTGCTTCATGCGCGCAGCCGCCCTGTCCCTTGCTCTACTGCTTGCCCTGTTTTCGCCCGCCGTCCTCGCCCAGGACGCCCGCCCGGACACCGACAGCGCCACCGCTCCCGCCGACAGCAACGATCCCGATGCCGACGAATCGGCCGCCAGCAAGGTGCCGCTGGACGAGATCCGCCGCTTCGTCGCGGTCTACAACGCGGTCAAGCAGGCCTACGTCGATCCGGTCGACGACAAGAAGCTGATGCACTCGGCGATCCGCGGCCTGCTGCTGGACCTGGACCCGCACAGCACCTATTTCGACAAGGAAGACGCCGAAGCCTTCGACGAGCAGACCAGCGGCGCCTACGACGGCATCGGCGTGGAACTGCTGCAGCAACAGGACAACACGCTGAAGGTGATCTCGCCGATCGACGACACCCCGGCCGCGCGCGCCGGCATCCGCGCCGGCGACCTGATCGTGGCGATCGACGGCAAGCCGATCAGCACGGTCGACTCGATGGAGCCATTGCGCGGCAAGCCCGGCAGCAAGGTCACCCTGACGATCGTGCGCGACAAGGTCGCAAAACCATTCGACGTGACCGTGCAGCGCGAGACCATCCGCGTCGCCAGCGTGCGCTCGCGCATGCTCGAACCGGGTTACGGCTACATCCGCATCAGCACCTTCCAGGCCGACACCGGCACCGATTTCCAGAAGAACCTGGACAAGCTCAAGCAGCAGGCCGGCGGCAAGCTCAAGGGCCTGGTGCTGGACCTGCGCAGCAACCCCGGCGGCCTGCTGACCTCGGCCGTGCAGGTGGCCGACGATCTGCTCGACAAGGGCACGATCGTCAGCACCCGCGGCCGCATCTCGATCAGCGACGCCAAGTTCGAGGCCACACCGGGCGACCTGCTGCAGGGCGCGCCGGTGGTCGTGCTGGTGGACGCTGGCTCGGCCAGCGCCTCGGAAGTGCTGGCCGGTGCATTGCGCGACAACCAGCGCGCACGCGTCGTCGGCAGCCGCACCTTCGGCAAGGGCTCGGTGCAGACCGTGCTGCCGCTGGACAACGGTGACTCGGTCAAGCTGACCACCGCGCGCTACTACACGCCCAGCGGCAAATCGATCCAGGCCAGCGGCATCGTGCCGGACGTGGTGCTGCATCCCGAGGGCGATCAGGTCGACGCCGACGCACCGGCCAGCCTGGTCGACTACAGCGAGGCCGCACTACCGGGCCACCTGCACGGCGACGCCGAAGGCGAAGAGGGCTACAAGGCCGGCGACGTACTGCCCGGCGACGGCCCGATCAGCTCGGCACTGGCCGAACTGAAGCAACCCGGCGCGGTGGCGAAGGCCGAAGCAGCGAAGGCAAAGGCGAAGACCCCGGCGAAACCCAAGCCGGCGCCGGTACCGACCAAGTAAACCTGCTGTCGTAGGAGCGGCTCTGGGTGGCCTTGGGCCATCAGCCGCGATGGGGCGTCACCGGTAAAGCCCCATCG
>NZ_JBYSVX010000046.1:0-26290 GCF_058986605.1 Pseudomonas sp. GW821-FHT07E12
GCGAGGGGCTTTACCGGTAAAGCCCCTCGCGGCTGAAGCCGCTCCTACAAAAGCCCGGGGCGAAACGACGCGGGAGGCGCCCGTTCCCGCCGCCGGCGTACCGGTGGCGGAAACGCGGTGCCTCCCGCGCGATGGACTGACGGGCCGAGGCCCGCTGCCCGGCTTACTTGGCTTCGACGAACACGTAGTCCGCGCCGGTCGCCTTGACCACGACCTGCACGCGCGCGTTGTCGGCGGCGTCGCCGATGAACAGCACGCGCACGCCCTTCATCGAATCGGCCTGCACGTCCTTGAACGAGGCTTCGATCAGATCGGCCATCTTGGCCGGGGCCGGCGAACCGAACGCCAGCATGTTGCCCGGCTGCACGCCACGGCTCAGCGCGGTCTTCACGCTCTCCAGCTGGCGGTCGTAGCTGCCCTGGAACTCGGCATCCGACTCCGGCGGGAGGTAGTACAGGAACGGGCTGTTGGTGATGGCACCCAGATTCTGGCCGACCACGGCCTGCAGGTACTGCTTCCAACCGGCGTTGTCGTCCTTGCCGGGGGCGACCAGCGCCTGCGGTGCCGCCGCAACCGGGGCCTCCTGCTTCTTGCAGGCCGCCAGGGCCAGCGTGGTCATCGTCGCGAGCGCCAGGGCGCGCATGGTGGTCTTCATAGAACTCCTCCCTCTCTGTGAACTTGGGTTGTTGTTGTGTTGGGGGCTCAGCCCTGGGCGCGGGCTTCGCGGACCTGGCGCAAGGCTTCGACGACCGAGGCCGGCACGAAACCGGACACGTCGCCGCCGAGCCGGGCGATCTCGCGCACCAGCGAGGACGAGATGAAGCTGTACTGCTCGGCAGGGGTCAGGAACAGCGTCTCGACCTCGGGAATCAGATGCCGGTTCATGCTCGCCATCTGGAATTCGTACTCGAAGTCCGACACCGCACGCAGGCCGCGCAGCAGCACGCCCGCGCCGACATCGCGCACGAAATGCGCCAGCAGCGTGTCGAAACCGCGCACCTCGACGTTGCCATGGCGGCCCAGCGCCTCGCGCGCCAACCCGACACGTTGCTCCAGCGTCAGCGCCGGGCCTTTGGAAGGGCTCTGCGCCACGCCCACCACCACCTTTTCGAACAGGGGCGCGGCGCGGCTCACCAGGTCGATGTGGCCGTTGGTGATCGGATCGAAGGTGCCCGGGTAAACGGCAATGCGGCTATTGGCCACGGTCATGCGTCTGCGGTCGGATTCAGGTCGCCGCGAAGTGTACCAGCGGCCCGCCGGTACAGCGCATGGCGCACCTCACCGGCCTCGCCTTCGCGATGCGGCAGCCAGTCGCCGGGCGGCGCCGGGCGCGTGTCCCGGGGCGATTCGAGGTACAGCCAGGCGTCGTCGGCCAGGCGTGCCGGCAGTGAGTCCAGCACTGCGTCCCAGAGCCCGGCGGCGAATGGCGGATCGATGAAGGCGATGTCGAAAGGCTGTTGCGCCGGCCGGCGCAGCCAGTGCAGCGCGTCGCTCTGCACGACCTCCACCTGCGCCTGTGCGCCCAGTCGGGCGACCTGTTGGCGCAGTTGTTCGGCCAGGCCGGGATCGCGTTCCACCAGCACCGCCGAGGCGGCACCGCGCGAGACCGCCTCCAATCCAAGTGCGCCGCTGCCGGCGAACAGGTCGAGCACGCGCGCGCCGGCGATCTTCGGCATCAGCCAGTTGAACAGGGTTTCGCGGACCCGTTCGCCGGTCGGGCGCAGGCCCGGCAGGTCGGGCACCGACAGCCGCGTGTTGCGCCAGCGTCCGCCGACGATGCGGATCTGCCCTTCCCCGCCCCGGGTGGGACGCCGCTGTGGCGGGCTGGGGGAGCGCGGTGGACGGGGCATGCGATGGGGTGATGAGAATGGGCCGGCATGATACCCCTGTGGGAGGGACTTCAGTCCCGAGGCCTTCCCGGTAACGCCAGTCGGGACTGAAGTCCCTCCCACAACCTTGAAATCGCCGATCGAAGCCATACCCCGGGTCCATCGGCCGCAGCTGTGCGGCCATCGCCCCCAAGGAGCCGACACGACGATGACCGTTGAAACCCGCAAAGAGACGCTGGGCTTCCAGACCGAGGTCAAGCAGCTGCTGCAGCTGATGATCCATTCGCTGTACTCCAACAAGGAGATCTTCCTGCGCGAGCTGGTCTCCAACGCCGCCGATGCGGCCGACAAGCTGCGTTTCGAGGCGATCGGGCAGCCGGCGCTGCTGGAAGATGACGCCACCCTGCGCATCCGCGTGGAGTTCGACAAGGACGCCAAGACCGTCACCATCGACGACAACGGCCTCGGCATGAGCCGCGAGGACGCGATCGCCCACCTCGGCACCATCGCCAAGTCCGGCACCGGCGAGTTCCTGAAGAACCTGTCCGGCGACCAGAAGAAGGACGCCAACCTGATCGGCCAGTTCGGCGTCGGTTTCTACAGCGCGTTCATCGTCGCCGACAAGGTCGACGTGTTTAGCCGCCGCGCCGGGCTGCCGGCTGCCGAGGGCGTGCACTGGTCGAGCCAGGGCGAAGGCGATTTCGAGGTCGCCACGATCGACAAGCCGCAGCGCGGCACGCGCGTGGTGCTGCACCTGAAGGACGACGAGCAGGACTTCGCCGACGGCTGGAAGCTGCGCGGCATCCTCAAGAAGTATTCCGACCACATCGGCCTGCCGATCGAGATGCTCAAGGAGCATTACGGCGAAGACAAACCGGCCGAGCCGGAGTGGGAAGCGGTCAACAAGGCCAGCGCGCTGTGGACCCGGCCCAAGTCCGAGATCAAGGACGAGGAGTACCAGGAGTTCTACAAGCACGTCGCCCATGACGCGACCAACCCGTTGGCGTGGAGCCACAACAAGGTCGAAGGCAAGCTGGAATACACCTCGCTGCTGTACGTGCCGGCACGCGCACCGTTCGACCTGTATCACCGCGATGCCGCCAAGGGCCTGAAGCTGTACGTGCAGCGCGTCTTCATCATGGACCAGGCCGAGCAGTTCCTGCCGATGTACCTGCGTTTCATCAAGGGCGTGGTGGACTCCTCGGACCTGTCGCTGAATGTTTCGCGCGAGATCCTGCAGTCCGGCCCGGTGGTCGATTCGATGAAATCGGCACTCACCAAGCGCTCGCTGGACATGCTGGAGAAACTGGCCAAGGACAAGCCGGAGGACTACAGCACCTTCTGGCGCAACTTCGGCCAGGTATTGAAGGAAGGCCCGGCCGAGGACTACAGCAACCGCGAGAAGGTCGCCGGGCTGCTGCGCTTCGCCTCCACCCACGACAGCGGCGGCGAGCCGAGCGTGGCGCTGGCCGACTACGTGTCGCGCATGAAGGAAGACCAGGACAAGCTGTATTTCCTGACCGGCGAGTCATATGCGCAAATCAAGGACAGCCCGCACCTGGAAGTGTTCCGCAAGAAGGGCATCGAGGTGCTGTTGCTGACCGACCGCATCGACGAGTGGCTGATGGGATATCTCACCGAGTTCGACGGCAAGTCGTTCGTCGATGTGGCGCGTGGCGACCTCGACCTGGGCAGCCTGGACTCGGACGACGAGAAGAAGGAACAGGAAGAGATCGCCAAGACCAAGGAAGGCCTGGCCAGCCGGATCAAGGCCGCGCTCGGCGACGAAGTGGCCGAGGTACGCGTCTCGCACCGTCTGACCGATTCGCCGGCGATCCTGGCAATCGGCCAGGGCGATTTGGGTCTGCAGATGCGCCAGATCCTGGAAGCCAGCGGCCAGAAGCTGCCGGAGAGCAAGCCGGTGTTCGAGTTCAACCCTGCCCATCCGCTGATCGAGAAGCTCGACGCCGAGCCGGACATGGAGCGCTTTGCCGACTTCACGCGTGTGCTGTTCGATCAGGCCGCGCTGGCTGCCGGTGACAGCCTGAAGGACCCGGCGGGCTATGTGCGCCGGCTCAACAAGCTGCTGCTGCAGCTGACGGTTTGAAGGCGACCTTAGGACGAAATGCATGAAGCCGGCCCAAGGAAGGGCCGAGCAGTTGCCGTCATTCCCGCGAAAGCGGGAATCCATGGACGTCAAACCAAGCGAAAGCAACGTCCTTGGATCCCCGCTTTCGCGGGAATGACGAGCAAAGCAGCTTGTGCCCTGCCTAACCGCCGGTCTTTTTTTCGTCCAGCGACCAGGCGTCGCGCCAATCGATCCGGAAGCCCTCGCCTTCCAGCGTCAACGGCAGCCACACGTAACGTCCGTCGATCGCATCCTCGGGATTCCAGCGATCGCCGATGTAGATGAACTGTCCCGGCCGCCCCGGCCACGGCAACACGTATGTGCTCTGACTGCGGAAGGTGGTCGCTGCCTCCGCGCCCTGCGCCGGATTGCCGAACTCGGTCCACGGCCCCAAAGGCGAAGATGCGGTGGCCCCATGCGCCGGATTGGGCTTCCAGCCGGTGCACTCCGAACCGACAAAGTAATAGCGGCCGGCGTGCTTGAACACCGTCGGCGCCTCCAGCCACTGATCGACGAAGATGCGCTGGTAATCGGATTCGACGTCCAGATAATCCGGCTGCAACCGTGTCACATGCATGGTCGCGTTGCCTTCGGAGCTGTAGAACAGGTAGGCGCTGCCGTCGTCGTCCTGGAACAGCGTCATGTCGCGTGACTGCTGGCCGTTGGGCTGGAACGAGCGCAGGTAGCGATACGGACCGTCCGGACGCGTGGCGACGGCGACGCCGACCCGCGCGTCCTTGTAGCCCTGCCCTGCCCGCTCCAGGTGGAACCACATCACGTAGCGGCGCGTACTGGCGTTGTAGAGCACCTTCGGCCGCTCGATCACCGCGCCGTCGGCGATGTCGGATGAAGGATCGCGCGAGATCGGCAACGCGATACCGCGCGCATCCCAGTGCAACAGGTCACGCGAGCGGTAGACCGAAATGCCGACGTGCGCGGTGTTGCCGGCCTTGCCGGCGGTCTTGAATTCGCCGAACCAGTAATAGAACCCGTCGCGGGCGTGCATCAGGCCGGCGCCGTGGGCGTTGATGACATCGCCCTTGCGGTCATGCCACACCTCACCGGGATGGAACTGCGATGGCTCGGCCGCGCATGGCGGGACTGACACGAAAAGTGCCAGTACCACGATCGCGGCGGCGCGGACGGCGCGGAACGACAGGCTTGCAGTGTTCATGCGGGGCATGAGGTCTCTCTTGCGACATTCATTGGCTGTTGGAAACGGGAACGGCCGCGATCGGGAACGATCGCGGCCGCTGGATCCGCTCGGCGGTCAGTATGACCAGCGGGCGGTCAAACGCACGTAACGAGGATCCTGGTAGTACGTGACGGTCCCGTAGTTGGGATCGGACGCGCTCAAGGTCTCGTCGTGGTAGTAGTAGTAATACGTCGGACGGTGGAAGTCGAACACGTTGAACACGTCCAGTCCGACCACCAGCGAACCGCCCTTGTAGTCATGCTGGTACTCGGCACCGGCATCGAGGTTGTAGGTCCACGGCGTGCGCCCCATCGAGCCGCGCGAGTGCAACGTACCGCCGCAATAGAACGACACCGAGCCGTAGCCCTGTGCATCCGACGAGTCCGCGTAGCCGTCCGGGACATAACCCAGGCAGAGCTTGGGCGTACCGCTCATCGCCGATGCCGAGCCCTTCAGGCGAATGCTGTCGGTGAGCTGGTAGGTGCCGAATACCTTGAAGACGTGGCGGCGATCGTTGTTGAGATTGCCGCTCGAACCGGACATCAACGACGGATAGTCGAACGCCTCGCTGATACCCGCATCGTCCTGGCCGATGGTGGTCATGCTGTAGCCCTCGGCGTTGCCGTAGTTGTGCGCCCAGGTATAGGAACCACTGACGCTCCACTTGCCATCCCACGGCCGGCTCAGGGTCAGGTTCATGCCGTAGTAGATGCGCTTGTACTTGTCCACGCCGAACACGCTGGCCGGGATGGTGACCTTGGTCAGCTTGCCGTCGATATCGGCGTACCAGTCGGTGTCTTCGCCAGGATTGATCAGCACGCAGTTGTCGAACGCGCTGGCATCGAAGCCGGAACCGTACTTGGCCTCGCCCCAGGCCTGGACCAGGCCGGAGTAGCAGTAGTCGTCCATGCCGTTGCCGACCTTGCGCGCAGTGCCCTTCACGCCCCAGACCCAGTCGTTCCAGATCGCCTGTTCGAAGCCCAGGATCAGTTCGTCCTGGTACATCGGCTTGAGGTTGGCAGCGGTCACCTGCGTGGTCGAGGGCACTGAACCATCGGAGTTGACCACGGTGCCGAGCAGCGTGCCGAGGGTCGGCGCGGCGGTGGTGCCGTCGATCGCGCTGTAGGTGTACCACTGCGACACGTCGTATTCGTTGCCGGCCAGGCGGATGTTGGTGTTGGTCGGGATCGGGATGTAGTAACGGCCCAGGCTGCCATAGAGCTTGAAGCTGGCATCGCCGAACAGGTCGTAGGCAAAGCCCAGCCGCGGCGACCACAGGTTGTCGGACTTGATGAAGGTCTCGCCGGCCGCATTGCGGTTGTCGAAGCCCTCGTTGCGCAGGCCGATGGACAGGTGCAGCTTGTCGGTCAGCTGCCAGTCGTCGGACAGATACGCGGCGGTGTTGTAGGTGGTGAACGAACCGCTGTTGCGGTAGGTCCGCACACGCACCACGTCGGTGACACCGTCCGGCACGGTGATGCCGCTGCCGAGGTTATCGCCCGCACTGACTGCGTAGTAGTAATAGCGCGCGCCGCCGGAATACTCGGTGGCGGCGGTGCTGGTGAACTTCTCGTAGTCCAGGCCGAACTTGACGTCGTGGTCGCCGAGCTGCCAATCGAAATCCAGCCGTGCCGCATCACGCTTGTCGCCCAACCAGACGCCGTCACCCGGCTTGGTGGTGCTGGTCCAGCAGCCCATCGCGCTGCCGCTGCCGTCGCGGTAATCGCGCACATACGGGCAGTCCGCCGTGTTGCTGTCGTAGGACTCGCGCGAGTAGCTGGACTTGCCGACCATCGCCTTCATGGTCAGCGCGTCGGTCAGGTAACTGGTCCAGTTGAGGATGGTGACCGAGCCACCGCTGGCACTCCAACCGTCACCGGTGCGGGTGGTGCGGGTCGTGGAGAAGTCGTCGGCCAGCTTGTAGTAGGTGTAGTGATCGACACTGTAGTCGCGCCACCAGGTCAGGCCGAGGCTGTTGGCATCATTGATGTTCCAGTCCAGCTTGACGATGCCTTCCGGATCGTTGGAGAACGTGTCGGTGTACTTGGTCGGGGCACTGTTGGTGCCGTAGCTCTTGGCGTTGTCGTACTTGCCCTTCAGCAACGCGAAGAAGAACAGCTTGTCCTTCACGATCGGGCCGCTCGCCCAGATGTCGGCCTCGGCCTTGTTCTCGCTGTCGTTGGACGGATGCGCATACCAGCCGTCGGTGCTCTTGCTGCGGGTGTTCTGCTGGCTGCTGCGCAGCGCGTCGGGCTCGAAATAGCTGCTGATGCCGTAGTGGAATTCGTTGGTGCCCGACTTGGTGACGACGTTGACCACGCCGCCCAGCGAGCGCCCGAAGTCGGCCGGATAACCGCCGGTCTTGACCTGCTGCTCGGCCACCGCGTCGAACGGCACCATGCTGTAGGCCGACATCTTGTACAGATCGGTGACGTCGAAACCGTTGACGTAGTAGCCGTTCTCCTGGGCCGAAGCACCGGCGACCACCGGCAGGCTGCCGAAGGCGCCCGAACCGCGGCTTACGCCCGGCGTCAGCGCGGCCACCGAGATCACGTCGCGCCCGACCGGCAACCGCTCCAGCTCCGCGGCGGTGTAGATGGAACTGCTTTCCGACGTGCTGACATCGATGCGCGATGTCGCACTGGCACTCACGGTCACCGCATCCAGCGTCGCGGTGGCGCTGCTGAAATCGACCTGGGCGCCGCTGCCGACGCTGACCCGGATCTTGCGGGTGGACACCACGCTCCCGGCGCCGTCCTGCAAGGTCACCACATAGTTGCCCGGCGGCAGCGCGCTCATCCGGAACTTGCCATCGCCATCCAGCGGCAAGGTGCGCGAAAAACCATTGTCGGCGTTCTGTATCAACACGCTGCCGGTCTGGCCGCTGCTGACTTGACCATACAGCTCGCCCGTCGCGCTCTGGGCATGCACGCCGGCAGCCACACCCATTGCAATGGACAGGGCGAGCGTGCCTCGGCGCAGGCCGTGCAGCATCGTCGTGCGATGCCGATTCGTATGTTTGTTCATCATGGTTCTCCGTAGGGGTCGGGCAATATCCGGGCGACGCGCCGCTGAGCGCGGCACGGGACCCGTGTTTTTTTGAGCGCAGCCATCCACGCGCCATCGCGCATGCGAAGACGCAGGGCTGTTCTCGGCGGTTTTCTGTGATTCCCCGTTGCGACGGCGCAAGCCGCTCCATGCCGCCCCGATCCCGGGGCAACCGACGCACGCTCTCCTGCACTGCACACAAGCGAACGGCCCGCCGTGAAACGCGATCGGCCGGCATCGTTCTCGCGTGGTAATTCCCCGGTGCTGACGAACTCTCCCTTCGTCGGCACAGCCTCCCGTTGGGTGGCTGTCCTGGCGTCGCCGCAAACATCACGGCTGACGCTGCGCTACACGCGGATGACTGTTACATTTGCGTGAAGCGACGATTCATAGTCGGGCAAGCGAACCAGCACGTCTTGTCGCTATTCGACGATCTCGGGTTCGAATTCCGCACAATCGAACAAAGGCAAGTGCCGGAAGACATATCGCAGCCATGCGGGTCATCAACATGGAGGTGGCGGCATGGCCGCGCAGGTGGCAGCGAGGTGTTCCGTCGCGGGCCACGGGCCGCCCTTGCGGCGACCCCGACTTTAGAGTGTGTCACGCCCTTCTCATGAGTACGAAGCCGTTTGTGGCACGTCGAGAGACAAGGCGTGCGCTTTGCGACCTGTGCAAAGCGCGCAATGCAATATCGGCGCGCCACGAGCGACACGGAGCTGGCACCGCGCGGCTGACGACCAACGCATCTCACGAAAAAGGCATGACACGCGCCAAGCAGGCGGGCCGTGACCGGCCCGCCGGGATGGATCAGAACTTCACGGTCATCCGCGCCCAGTAGTAGCGGCCCAGCAGATCGTAGGTCGCCACGTCGGTGTTGGCGTTGGTGACGTTGTTGGCGTAGTACAGCGGCGGCTGCTTGTTGGTGATGTTGTCCACGCCTACTTCGACGCGCGTATGCCACTGCGACAGGTCATAGCCGGCCTGCACGTTGTGGTAGGTGTAGCTGCTGATCTTGCGCACCACACCGGCCTCGTCGTAATCCGCCGACAGGCCCTGCTCCAGATCGCTGCTGCCGATCTGGGTCTTGCCTACGTAACGCACGCGCCACGACGCGCTCCAGTCGCCCAGGTTCCAGCCGAGCGTGGCCAGACCGCGCCAGCGCGGGAAGTTGCCGTAGGCATACGTGTACTTGCCGACGTTGTGGATGGTCACCGAGCTGGAATCGGTGGTGTCCGGGTTGATGTCGTAACGGGTCAGGTAGGTGCCGTTGAGGCTGGTGGTGAAGCGGCCCCAGCCGGTCTCCGGCAGACGGTAGTTCAGGTTGAAGTCGATACCACGCGCCCACAGCTTGCCGAGGTTGACAGTCGGCTCGGCCACGTAATTGATGGTGCCGTTGTCGTTGCGATGGATCAGCGCGCAGAACGCACTGGCCGAGTTGGCGTAGCACTGGTTGAGCACGGTCTGCGCCGACACCTGGGTGATGGTGTCATTCAGATCGATGCGCCACCAATCCACGCTCAGCGACAGGCCATCCACCCAGTGCGGGTCGTAGACAAAGCCGACGTCGTAGGTCTTGCCGGTCTCCGGCTTGAGCTGGTAACCGGCCACCGCCGCACCCGAGGCCTTGCCCGAAACCTGGGCGTCGGATTGCTGGTAGCTGCCATCGGTCGGCACGTTGGCGCAGGCTGCCGCGTGACCGCCGGTATAGCCGTTGCAGGGATCGTTGACGGTGGCCGCGTCGCCGGCCACGCCCGCGTACAGCTCATTGATGTTCGGTGCGCGGAACACCTGCGACACGGTGCCGCGCAGCAACAGGTCCTGCACCGGGCGGTATTCCAGCGCGAGCTTGCTGTTGACCTTGCTGCCCACCGAGCTGTAGTCGGAGAAGCGCGTGCCGACGGTGACGTTGAGCGAGTTGACGCCCGGCAGGTCCTTCAGCAACGGGAACAACGCCTCGGCATAGGCCTCCTTGACGTTGAAGCCACCGTTCAGCACCGTCGCGCAGTACTCGATCACGCCACACATGCCGTTCTCGTCGCCCGTCCACAACGCATCGGCCTGGGTGCTGGTCGCCTCCCTGCGGTAGGAGACACCTGCGGCGAGGCTGGCGGTGCCGGCCGGCAGATCGAACAGATCACCGTTGGCGTTGGCTTCGAACTGCTTGACCGTGTAGACGCTGGTGACCACCGGGTTGACCAGCATCGATTGCAGCGCGGCGGTGTTGGAGGAATCGTTGATGTTGAAGATGTTGATCGGCGTGCAGCCGGAGATCACGTTGCCGGAGGTGCCGCACTTGACCGTGCCGTCGCTGTCCAGGAACGACGGGCCGATCGCCTGGTTGAACTTGGCGTAATCCAGGAAGCCGTAGTTGGTCGACTGCTGCTTGACCCGGCCGTAGTTCAGCGCCGCATCCCAGCGCCAGGAGCTGTCACCGAAGTTGCCGCGCAGACCCGGCGTGATCTGGAAGTTGTAGGTGTCGTACTCATAACGACGGTTGCCAAGCGCAGTGATGCGCGTATTGAGGCCGTTGTACGAGGTACCCGTGGTGCGATCGGTGCCGAAGTTCACGCCGAACGGGTTGTAGTAGCTGTCGGCCGAGACCAGGAAGTTGTCACCGTTGGCGAAGATCGGGATCGGCGCGATGATCGAGGCCGACTCGGTCTTGCTGAACCAGGTGTTGACGTAGGCCTCGACGTTCTCGGTCAGCCGATAGGTGCCGAGCACGAACGCATTGGTGCGCTTCTGCGGCGTCTGCAGCAGGTTGTAGGGCTGGTAGTTGTACGAGTCGGCGCTGGCGTTGTAGCAATGGTAATCACTGCCATCGGTGCTGCCGCTCACGCCTTGATTGAGGGTCACGCGCGAACAGCCGTGTTCGGTCGCCAGCGTTTTGGCCTTGTCGGAGCCATCGTTGAAGCTGATTGCGCCGGTCGGCGTGGCCGAAGAGCCCTGCTTCACCGATTGGCCGTCGATCAGGTACAGCGCATCCTTGGAGTAGTCGCGCGAAGCGGCCGAGACCGAGTCGATGTTGTGATACGACAGGCCGGCGACGATGCTGCCGCGATCCCAGGTCTTGCCGGCGGTCAGTGCGAAGTTGCGGCGGTTGCCGTCGCTCTTCCAACTGGTGCCGAAGTCGCTGCTGAACTGCACGCCCTCGAACTTCGAGCGCAGGATGAAGTTGACCACACCACCGATCGCATCCGATCCGTACACGGCCGAAGCGCCGTCACTGAGCACTTCGATGCGCTCGATCATGCTGGCCGGGATCGCGTTGACATCGTTGTAGGCCAGGCGGATGCCGTTGACCAGCACCAGCGTGCGCTTGTCACCCAGGCCGCGCAGCGAGATCGTCGCCGCACCGGTGCCGCCACCGTTGTTGGTGTACGGGTTGGTGGCGTTGCCGGCAATCGCCGGCAGCTCCTGCAGCAGATCGCCGACCGTGGCCTTGCCGGTCGAAGCGATCTGCTCGGCGCTGACCGTCACCACCGGGTTGGCGGTTTCGGTATCCACGCGGCGCAGGCGCGAGCCGGTGACGACCACGCTGTCGAGGGTCTGGGTGGCGCCGCCGGAAGCACTGGCGTCCTGCGCGCGGACATCGGGGCTGGCGGTCAGGGCCAGCGCGGCGGCGACGGCCACGCTCAGCGATGTGGGAAGTGAGTGAACCAGGCGGAACGATGGAAGCGACGACATCATGAACTCCTCGGCAAAGACATGGGAATCAGGGCAAAGCAACCCCGCGCCGGCTTGCGCCAGCGTGTTGAAGTACGTGGTGTCCTCCCCACCGCGACCGCGAGCTACCTCGCGATGCATTCACGAGCGGCAGGTGCTGCTTGCGCACGAACGGCCCGGCACGACGGGTCGTCGCGGATAGGCCAGCGACGTTCCTTCATGAGACGGTCACACTGTGCCGGTAGCGGCATGTGTCGTCTTGTCGCATTTGTGATGTGTAGACGCGGAAATTCGCACGATTGGCGAGCGTGTCGCGATACCACTCTGCTTCGTCTGGCCCCTGCCACGACGTGTCAAAGCGGCCTGATGCGTATTCATTTCGCAGACCGGCCGGCTGCCGATCAATGCCTAATACAGGTGAAGGCGCGCACGGGAGCGGGCCGGGTGACGCGGCGGATCGATCACACCGCTATTCAGTCTTGGAAAGACCGCAGCGTCAGCGCCGCAGGATCAGCAGCACGACGCCATGCGCGGGCACCTGCACGCTACCGGTTGCAGGATTGAGATCGCGCCCCTGCCATACATCGTGCAGCCGTGCGATATGGTCCAACCCAGCGTCGGCGGCGGAGAACGCCACATCGCGCGCCTGCTCATCGCGATTGAACACACCCAGCGCGACGCTGCCGTCGGCCAGCGGTTTGGACCACAGCTCGACACCCTCGGCCTTGCGCACGGCGCTGCCCTGCTTGCCCAGCGAATCCTGGTCGATCGCGATGACCTGTCTGTTGAGCAGCGTCTTCAAAGTCTGCGCGGACATGGCGCGCAGGTCATTGCCCAGCAACAACGGGGCGGCCGACAGCGCCCACAGGCTGATGTGGGTGCGGTATTCGTCCTCGCTCATGCCGCCGTTGCCGACTTCCAGCATGTCCGGATCGTTCCAGCCACCGGGCCCGGCGTGGGCTGCGTCGCCGTTCTTCTCGAAACCGATCCGCGCCATCACCGCGTACTTGTCCTCGATGTCGCCGCTGGTACGCCACAGATGACCGCCGACATCACGGCCCCAGCTGCCGACGTGGTCACGGCCGTACTGGCACAGGCTGTAGACGATGCCGCGCCCGGTGGCGCGCAGCGCCTCGCCCATCTGCAGGTACGCGCGCCTCACGTCCTCGGGGCTGCGGAAGATGCCCTCGCCCGAGCACAGGTCGTATTTGAGGTAGTCGATGCCCCAGGCCGCCCAGGTCCTGGCGTCCTGTTCGACATGGCCATAGCTGCCGATGTAGCCGGCGCAGCTCTTCGGGCCCGGTGAGCTGTAGATGCCGAGCTTCAAGCCGCGTGCATGCACGTAGTCGGCCAGCGCTTTCATGTCCGGGAAATGCGCGTTGGGCTGCAGCACGCCGTTGCCGTCGCGCTCGCCCTGCCAGCCGTCGTCGATGTTGACGTAGACGTAGCCGGCATCGCGCAGGCCGGAGGACACCAGTGCGTCGGCGATGCCGCGGATGGTCGCATCGTCGATCTTGTCGGCGAACTTGTTCCAGCTGCTCCACCCCATCGGCGGCGTGCGCGCCTGACCATCGGGTTCGAGCTTGTGGAGCGCCGGCAGCGGCGCGACCTTGAATGCCAATCGCTGCGCGTCGGCCTCGTCGCCACGTCGGCCGACAATGTCCACGTCGGTGCTCCAGATGCGCCCGACCACATGCAGTTGTCCGTCGTGCAAGGTCGCCGTCCACGGCAGCGGCGGCAGCTTGGCGTTGCCATTGTCGATCTCGAAGTGTGCGACATCACCCTCGATGCGCAGCTTGTTCATCGGCAGGTCGCCGTACCAGTCGGTGGTGATCGCACCCTGCGCGCCGCCGTCCTTGAGCGAGATGCGCAGGTAACGCGGACCGGGAAAAGACGGGCCGTCGGCGAATACCCATACACCTTCCAGCGCCACCGCATGTGCAGCGCTGGCCTGCGATGCACCCTCGCCCGCTCGGGAGCATGCGCCCAGCGCCAGCATCAGGACAATCAGCAACACACGAGCTGCGCTGCGTCGTACGGGTCGAAAACGATTCAGATCGAAGCGCGTCATGCGGGTGCCTTGGTGCGAGAAGGCCGTGGCGAGTGCGCCGACGGCCGTGGGAGTCAGGCCGGAATCAGCCAGCCGCCGAACAGCGGACCGGCGGTGTCGCCATGCTGCGGTTCGAAGCGCAGTGTCAGCGTTTTGGCGCCGCGAGTGAGTGCGGGCTGCAGCGGGTAATCACGATCGATGAAATCGATCACCTGACCGCGCTCGACCTCCACTTCCACCGCCAACGTGCCATTGACCAGGATGTTGAAGCGGCCCTTGTCGCTGCCCCAGAAACGCAGCCGCAATGCCAGCGGTTTCTCGCTGCCCTTCATCTCGAACTCGACGAAGCCCTTGCCACGCACGTCGCGGCATTTCTGCCGGCGGTACTCGCCGCCAAACGAGGTATCGCTGCTCAGCTTGTGCGCCTTCTCCGAGGCATCGTCGCCAAACTGGATCACATCGACCGCGCTGGCCTGCATCGCTTCGAAGGCGGCCTTCTGCTGGCGCTTGCGTTCCGATTCGCGCGTCCACTGCGCCGGGTCCATGCGCCGCAGGTAGAGCGCGCTGCGGCGGTCGTACTGCGAATAGAACGGCACGAAGGTCAGTCCCTGTGGACGCGAGGTGCTGGCCAGATAGGTCCCGGGTTCGGGCAGTTCGGAGAAACCGGACAGCGGCGAGACATCGGCCACCAGGGCCGGATCCGGCGCGTCGTACGGCTCGTTGGAGGGACCAAGATCAGCGGCCAGCGCCAGCGGACCGCGCATCACCACCACGCTGTCGGCGTCGCCGGCGGCATGCTCCAGCCGCAGCGGCGTGGCGAATTCCACTTCGATCACATCGCCGGCTTTCCAGTTGCGCTCCAGCACGATGTAGCCATCGACCGCCTTGCCCGACTGTTTGGTGCCGTTGACACGCACGCTGTAGCGACCTTCGCTCCAACCGGGCACGCGCAGCAGCAGCCGGCGCGGCGCCTGTGCACCGGCGCGCTGGATCTGCATGCGCACCTTGCCGTTGTCCGGCACGCCGCTGTCCAGCTCCAGCGCGAAGTTGCGCTCTTTCCAGTCCAGCGCCGAGGGGATGTAGAGGTTGACGTACAGCGACTGCGCGTCATGCCAGTAGATCGAATCGCCGAACTGCGCGTGCGCCTCCATGCCGGTGCCGACGCAGCACCAGAACGAGTCGAACTTGTCGGAATACTCGCGGCCGCCGCCAGCGATCATCGGCATCATGTAGGTGAACATGCCGGTGCCCGGATGCTGCGCCGCCATCGTGTGGTTGTGCAGTGTGCGCTCGTAGTAATCGAAATAGCGTGCCTGCGGCGTCCACTGGTACAGGTGCCGGGTCAGCTTGAGCATGTTGTAGCTGTTGCAGTGCTCGCAGGTCTGCTCGGTCAGGAACGCGGCGATGGTGTCCGGCTGCTGGAAATACTCGCGGTCGGCATTGCCGCCGATCACGTAGCTGTAGTGCGCGGTCACCGTCTCCCAGAAGAAGCGCGCGGCGGCGGCTGAATCGGCATCGCCGGCCACCTCGAACTGACGCGCCTCGCCGATGAACTTGGGGATCTGGGTGTTGGCATGGATGTGCGGCAGCGCATCCTGACCGGCGATGGCCGGATCGATCACCTTCTCGTGACGCAGGCGCTTGCCGATCGCGATCCAGCGCGCCTGCCCGGTGCGTGCGCCGAGTTCGATATAGGACTCATTGAGGCCGCCGAATTCGGTATCCAGCAGCTGCTGCATCTGGGTGTGGTCGAGCGCATCGAACACCCCGGCGAAGTAGGCCGCCACCGGCACCAGCACCTCCAGCGCCTGCTGGTTGCCGGCCATCGCGTTGGCGTCGAGCAGGCCGGCGAACAGCTTGTGCTGGGTATACAGCGGCGACCAGCTGCCGTTGAGGTTGAACTTGCTGCCCTTGATGACACCGCGCCGCACGTCCTCCATCACCCGCTTGCCGCCTTCGACCTCACCCTTGTCGTTCTTGCGGGTGAAGCCACCAACGTAGCCGTCCTTGTCGGCCGCCTGCGCACGCGCCAGCTCGGCGACGATGTGATCGATGCGCCGCTTGGCCTCGGCATCGCCGGTCTGCGCATACAGCTTGGACAGCGCGCTCAGGTAATGACCCAGCGTGTGGCCGGAAATGGTGTCACCTTCCCAACCGCCGTAGCTTTCACCCTTCGGCGACAGGCCGGCGTACTTGAGAAAGTTGCACAGCAGGCGGTCCGACTCCAGCTCGACCAGGTAGCGGCGGTTGGTCAGCAGCGAATCCAGGAACAACGACGGCTTGAGCCGCACGTCCTGCAGCGGCACCGCGCTGACCTTGCCGGCCTCCGACGCGGCCGCTTCCAGCGGAAAACGCAGGAAACCGGCGGCGACCGCCAACGCGCTCCATTGCAGGAAGCGGCGGCGCGCCGGGTCGTCCATTCCGCTGGTGACGTCGTGGGCGCAATCGGAAACGGGTACCGGGCAGGTGGACTGACGCATGCGGATTTCTCCTGGGCGGTGATCGGCACACGCGGCCGGATCGGAACAGAAATCGTCGTCCCCGCACAGGCGGGGACCCAGTGCCTTGAAGGGTCTACGCGAGGACACTGGATCCCCGCCTGCGCAGGGATGACGGACATGAAGCTGTCTGCGGCACAACTATCTCCCCCAAGATGCCCGCGCGTCTTGACCCGAGGCCCAGGCGCCGATGCGGAAGTCCGCATGAAATGTACCCGAGCGTGTGAAACCGCGGGTATTCATTAGCATCGTAGGAGCGGCCCTAGGCCACCTGGAGCCGCTCCTACAGGTCATGACATTCGCTAGTCACAACCGATCTCGGTCGGTGCCACCGGTTGCGGCAACACCTGCGGCTGCGTGGCCAGCGCTTCCCACTCCTGCACCGCAACACCGGCGTGCGCGTCGCCGTCACCAGACGCATCGAACACCGCGCGCAGACAACGCGTGGTCACCGGCGCAAAGCGCACACGCTGGCGCACGTCCGGCGCGGTGCCATATCCACTGGCACCCGGCACCGGCAACCAGCGGCGGTCGTAGCGATATTCCAGATGCCACGCACGCGGTGGCGCGACACCGATCCTGGCGCCGGCCGGCTGGTCGGCAAAGAACACGATCGCGCTGCCGTCCAGCGTCACCGGTTGCGCCCAGGCGTACTGGATCCATGCCTGCGCCGGCGGCTGCGGCGTCCAATCGCCCCACATGTCAGGCGGCAATGGCGCGGCGCGGACGATGCCGTCGTTGAGCGCGGCGATCCAGTACTGCACCGGCACGTGCGGACTGTTGGAGGCGCTGGCGAAGGCCGCCGGCGCGACGTTGCGCTGCGGCTTCGGCGCCGGTTGTGGGGCGTGGGTCGGCTGCACCGGACGCATCCGCGCGGGTGTCGTGGTGTCGTCCCATTCGATCCGGTCGATCGCCACGCTGCGGCGGAAATGGCCACCGCCCCGCGCATCGGCGGTGTGATAGGTGAGATACCACTCGCCGTTGTATTCGATCACGCCCGGATGCGAGGTGGTCGAGGACACTGGCCTGAGGATCACTCCACGGTAGGTCCACGGCCCGCGCGGCGTCGGCGCGGTGCCATAGGCAATGCAGGCGTGATAGATCGCCGGCGTGCACGGCGAATCGGGGCCGGCGTTGTTGCCGGCATAGACCATGTAGTAGGTCTGTCCACGCTTGAATAACCATGGTGCCTCGAAGAAGCCGTCCAGCGTGGTCACTGCGAACTCGGCGCCCTTTGGCGTGAGCATGTCGCGTTCCAGCTCGATCCCGCGCAGCTTGCCGAAGGTGCCCCAGTACAGATACACGCGACCGTCGTCATCGATCATCGCGGTCGGATCGATGTTCTGGATATCGTTCTTCTCGGGCAGCGACTGCGACACGATCGGCCCCTGCGGGTGCGCATCGCGCCATGGACCGAGTGGGCTGTCGGCAACCGCAACACCGATACCAAATGGATCGGCATCGTGGGTATCACGCTGTGCCACCGGCGCGTAGAGGTAATAGCGCTGGTCCGGCCCCTGCACGATCTGCCCGGCATAGGCGCGACCGGGCGCGGCCCAGGCGAATACCTGCTCCGGTCGCAGCATGGCCGGGTAATGGGTCCAGCGACCACTGGCGACGTTGTCGGTGGCAAGCAGCTGCCACTCTTTCATCACGAAATCGTTGACGCCGGGGGGAGCTTCATCGCGGCCGGCGAGGATGTAGAGCTTGCCATCGGCGACCAGGGGGGCGGGGTCGGCCGAGTAGTAGCTGCCGTCGGCCATGATCGGGTTGCCGTGGGCCTGCACCGCACGTGAGGTGCTTGTAGCTGATGCGCTGGGCGTAATGGTCATGCACGCCACCATGATCGCCAAGCTCGTCATCCCCGCGAACGCGGGTGCGAAGCGCCACGGCTTGCGGGCCACCGGCTCACGTGATGCTGCGTGCCCGCATTCGCGGGGATGACGGGAGAGAGATCGCGTGGAAGTCACTGGGTCTCCGCCTTCGCGGGGACGACGGTCGGAGAGAAACCGGAGCACCCTTGACCAGGCCATCACTGCCCTGCTCTCGCAGTACGCACAACGATATGCACCGGCAACGTGCCCGTCGCATCGCGACCGCTTACCGTGCCTTCGACCGTCAGCGTCGCGCCAGCAGCCAACGCGGCAGTGGGGGGCGAGTTCCACTGCACGGGACGGCGCTCGCGCGAGCCATCGTTGTACTGCACGGTGGCGAACACTGGCAGCACCGGCACCTGCCCCGGCGCGACCGACAGCTCCGGCAGTGCATCGACGGTGTTGATCTGCCCCGGCTCACTGGCACGGATCCACAGCGTCGCGGCCACCGGCACACCACCATCCGCCAGACCGTGTAGATCGACGCGACCGTCGCCCGCGATTCGCGCCGGATCCAGCGGCGGCCAACGCACGCCGATCTCACTCTGATTGCCATCGGCATAGCGCGCCGTCAGCATCGCGGGCAGCTCCGGCAACACGCCAGGAGCAGTGCGCAGGTCGAGCGGCTCGATCGACTGCGGCAGGTCGGCGAACACCTGCCATTCGTCGACGCCAAGTGCGGCGCGACCGTCCGGCAACGTCGCCGCCGACAGCACCACCCGCAACGCAGTGGTGACGACCGGCGCGAACGTCACGCGACTGGCCTCGTCCCTGCCCGCCACCGGATAACCATCCTTCGGCGCGATATCGATCCAGTCGCCGTCACGCAGGTACTGCAGCCGCCACGCCTGCGGCCGGCGCACCGCGCCATCCGGTGCGTCATCCCAGAAGTACAGCGTGCTGGCCGCAATCTGTTGCGGGCGCGACCAGTTGTACTGCAGCCACACCGTGTCCGGCCGCGTGCGTCCCCAACTGCCCCAGCGCCGATCGGCCGCGGGGGTCTCGCCCGCCTTGGGCACCACGCCGTCGTTGAGCGCCTCGACACGATGATGGCTGGCGGTCTGCTGCGCGCTCGCCTGCGCATCGCCTTGAATCTGCACGCCCTGCCCGACCGCCACCGGCGGCGCATCCACCACGACGATGGCGTGTCCCTGCGCGGCGCCGTCGTCAGCACTGAGCTGCAAGCGATAGCGGCCTGGTGCGGTGAAGCGCACCGCTGTCGCGGCCGCATCGGCGGCGTCGAAGATCGCCTCACCACCGCTCGGGCCATCGAGCTGCGACCAGCGCAACGTCAGCTGGCCATCTGGCAAGCCATCGTCGCCAACCTGCCCCTGCAAGCGGATCGCACCCGCACGATCCTGCTGCCAGGCGACGACCTGCGGCGCTTGATTGCCACCTGCACGTGGTGGCTTGCCGCCGCGTGCAAACAACTGGATTTCCTTCACACCGGTACGCAGTGCGCCCGCATGCGCGACCACCAGCCGCAGCCGTTGCGCGGTCAGCGCCGGAAAACGCAGGCGATTGCGATTGCCCTGGGCAATCAATGGATCACGCACCTGACCTGGCACGCGCGCCCAGGCTCCACCGTCGAAATACTCCAGCACATAACTCCACGGCGGCGCGTAACCGGCGCGGGTACCCGATGGAAAACCATGCGCCTCACCCGCCGGCGCGGAGCTGCGATAGAAGTACAGCACCGCTTCGTCCAACCGCTGCGGATGGCCGAGATCGAGTTCAATCCAATCACTGGCCGAAGGCGAACCCGCCGTGCCCCAGAACGGCTCGTTGGCGGTGCTGCCATCGATAGCAGCTTCGGCGTTGAAGCCCGGCGCGGTGTAGCTGGCCGAAACCTTCGCGCCAACCGCGAGGTCACCGACGCCGGACGGCAGCGTCGTATCCAACCCGGCATCAGCCATCACGTCCGTCACCCGGGCATCAGCGGCGAAGGCAACCTGATCGGCGCGTGCCAGTTCGGTGCGATGCGCCACCAGCACGCGCGCACCGCCGGCATTCACCGTGTCCGCTGCGAGCTCCACCTTGCCGCTGGCCGGATCGTAGATCACATGCGTCAGCCGATCCACGCTGAAGGCAAGCTTCCCGTCGAGATACAGCGAGTAGCCGGCCGGTACGCGTCCACCGTAAGCGTGCCCGTCGCGGTCCCAGACGATGGCCAGGTCATGATCGCGGTAGCGCAGACCATCGGCGGCGAAGTGATCCCACCCGATATCGATCGGATACAGCTCGATCCTGGCGTCGCTGCGAGGACGCAGGCCCATCGCATCCTCGATCACGGTGAAGTTGGTCGCACCGAGCTGGGTGTGGTGGATCCACGAGCGATAGCCGATATGGCCGCCATCCTCGGCGCTGCCCTGCGCCCAGAACTCGTTCTGGTCGGGATAACGGTTATCGCCGTCGATGTAGTGCGCCCAGGCGTTCCAGTACAGCAGCTTGCGATAGGACTGCGCGTCCAGGTACGGGCTCGGATAGTCACGCAGTACCTCGGCCAGCAATCGGAACATCACGGTGGAGTTGATCACCGAGAAGTTGTTGCTGCCGTCCGCACCACGCACCTGCAGATCGGCCTGATTGGCGGTGTAGAACGGAAACAGCGGGTACTGGTCGCGATCGGCAAACAGGCGCAACGCCCGCACATACTTGGCGTCGTAGTCGGTGTCACCGGCTTTGGGCATCAGCCCGACTGCGAACGGGTAGTAGTTGTTGGTTTCCTTCCAGTCCACCAGTTGGCCAGGACCACCGACCTGACGATGCTTGAGCAGATCACCGTGCAAGCCCATCGAATCCGGCGCATCGGTGTGGTCCTGCCACAGCACCGACAGCACCGAGGCGCGGATGTGCGTGGCGACCCCCTCCATCTCGTCAGCCAGCGCGCCGTCGCCAGCCACGCGCGCAGCCTCGGCGGCAGCCCTCGCATTGGCCCAGACGTAGGCGCTCTCGGTGCGATCCATGCGCACCTCGCCATGCTGCTTGGCCCAGTCGAACGAGACCGCATCGGCATCGTTGCCGGTCATCGCGGCCCAGTCGTACTCGATCAGGCCGTTGCCGTTGTGGTCGTAGGCCTTCAGCAGCCCGAGCACGTCGCCACGACCGTAGCCGGCAAGCTTGCCTGCAAGCGCCGCCGGACCGCCATGCACCTGATAAGCGCGCCAGGCGGCGGCGGTGAGGTATTGCGCGTAGGAGTTGGACCAGTTCTGCGGTGCGCCGGGGTTGTCCACGTACTTGCCGCCGCCGGCCACCTCGCCCGCACCAATCCAACTGCCGTAGGCATAGCTCGGATCACGCAGGTATTTGAGATCGTCCAGGAACATGCAGGTGGTCAGCACGATCGCGTTGTCGTAGCCGAGCACGCCCTCGATCGCGACTGGGAACTGGTAGTCGTTACCTGGCACCGCCGCATCGAGGAAATTGAAGCGCAGCAGCCACCATCGATAGAACAACGTCTTGTCGATGTTCTTCTCGGGCGTATCGAGGTACGGAATATTGTCGGCCCACCAGCGGTTGTAGGCGACCACGTGCTCGCGGTACGCCTGTTGCGGCGACTGCGCCGCGATGTGCCGGTACTCGGCCAACGATGACGGCAGTTCGCGGGTGGTCAGGCCGAGTTGCAACTTGAACGTGGCGCTGTCGCCCTGCGCCGGCACCTGCACCGTACGTGTCAACGCGCCATCGGCCGCCACGAAGCCGTCACCGGAGAAACGAGGAAACACCGTGGTGATGTCATTGCGCGCCTGGAAAGCACCAGTCAATTCGGCGCCGTCGGCATGCGCGGCCATCGGCGACACCCCGCGCAGCACCAGCGCATGCGCGCGACCATCCAGCGACGACAGCGTGACCTCGGCCACCGCCACGTTTTCCTGCGTGATGAACTTCACCAGCCGCAGGCGCACACCGGCAGCAGCGTCCTCGAACACGGTGGTGAAATAGCTCGGCGTCTGCCGGCGCTGCGCGGCGACTTCCTTCAGCGCCAGTGCCGTACCGCCCTGTTCGAGCTGCACCCGGAACAATGCGTCGTGCCCGGTCTTGTGCCAGTAGGCCGGCTCGCCGACGAAACCCGGCTCCTCCGGCTTGTGCGTGTACAGATACGCGGCACGGCCACGCGTGAACAACCAGTTGTTGGTATCACCGAAGCCACCGCCCTCGCCCGCACGCGCCAGCATCCGGTCGATCCAGAAATCCCGCCCCGGCACGCTGCCAGCATCATTCGCAACATCAGCCGCAAATACACGCTGCAGATAGCCACCCGGCGCGAATGCCACGCCGGTTTCCGGTACCGGATGCGCTTCACCGGTGAAGCGTGGATCGCCGATGCTGGCATTGGCATGGACCGGTGCGGGTTCTGCAGCATGTCCCGCGAACGCAATCGGCATCAACGTCAGCGAACTGAGCAGCAGACACCACCAGCATGGAATGCGGCGGTGTGGCATAGAAACGCGA
Source organism: Pseudomonas sp. GW821-FHT07E12 (assembly GCF_058986605.1). NCBI lineage: Bacteria > Pseudomonadati > Pseudomonadota > Gammaproteobacteria > Pseudomonadales > Pseudomonadaceae > Pseudomonas > Pseudomonas sp. GW821-FHT07E12. The sequence continues at coordinate 22,741 of NZ_JBYSVX010000046.1, forward strand.
ATGTTCATCCAACCTCGTGGAACGCAGCGCCCTGGCTCGTCATCCCCGCGAAAGCGGGGATCCAAGGACGTCATCAGTTAAAAGCAGAGTCCCTGGATCCCCGCTTTCGCGGGGATGACGAGCGGAGGATCTGCCTACGTCGATCAGAACTCCCAGCGCACCTTGCCCCAGAAATAGCGGCCAACCGTGTTGTAGGTAGAGGCATCGGTGTTGGAAGCGTTCGAGTAATAGCCGTAGTACATCGGCGGCTTCTTGTCGAGCGCATTGTCCACGCCGACCGACGCGGTCAGGCCCAGCGACTTGAACTTACGGGTGGCCGTCAGGTCGTGGTAGATGTAGGACGGCACGCCAAAGTACACGCAATCACCATTGGCATCGGTGTTGTAGCAGTAGCCTTCGTAGGCGCTGCCGACGGTGCTCTTGCCGATGTAACGCATCGTCCAGCCGGCATGCCAGTCGTTGTAATCCCAGCCGACGTTGAGGTTGGCCTTCAAGCGCGGCAGATTGCCGTAGCTGGAAGTCTCGCCAACGTAGTTATGGCCATCGTCGCCAACCAGATACTTCGACATCACCGTCGCATCCAGACCCAGCTGGAAACGGCCCCAGCGATCGGTCGCCAGTTGGTACTTGGTGCTGAAGTCGTAACCGCGAATCTCGACCTTGTCCAGGTTGATCGCGTACGGGACGGTGACGCTCTCCAACTGACCGGTGGAGCTGCGCGTCACCAGTGCGCAATAAGCGGCCACACCCTTGTAGCACTGGTCGAGCACGTAGGTGTAGTCGACGCCGGTGATCATGTCCTTCAGCTTGACGCGCCACGCATCCAGGTTGACCGAGAAGCCCGGCAGCCAATCCGGGTCGTAGACCACGCCGACGTCGTAGGAATGGCCGGACTCCGGCTTGAGATCGAACCCGGCATTGGCATCGCCGGTGACGATCACGGTCATCGAGCCGGTGTTGGCGAAGGTGCCGTCGGTGGAGACGTTCTGGCAGCCACCACTGCCGGCGCCGCCGGTATAGCCCTCGCATGGGTCGTAGTAGCTACCCGCGTCATTGATGCCCTGGTAAGGCGAACCATACAGGTCACCCAGCGCCGGTGCGCGGAACACCTGCGCGGCGGTGGCACGCACCAGAAGATCGGAAATCGGACGCCATTCCAGCGCCAGCGAGCTGTTGGTGGTGGTACCCCAGGCGCTGTAGTCGGACAGACGGCTACCCACGTTCAAGTTCAGCGAATGCACCAGCGGCAGATTACCCAGGATCGGTACCAGCAGCTCGGCGTAGGCCTCCTTCAGGTTCTCGGCATGGCCCTGCTTCATGATGCAGCCGTCCATGTAATCGCAGGCGCCGTACTGATCGGCCATCGCCACCGAGCTCTGCGTGCCCTGGTGGAAATCGTTCTTGCGATATTCCAGACCGAACGCGGCCTTGACCTCACCAGCCGGCAGCGTGAACAGCGTGCCGTTGGTGGCCAGATTGAGATTCTGCGAGGTGCTCTCGTCCTTCAGGTCTACCGGCAGCAGCGTCGATTGCAGCGCCGCGATGGTGGCCGGGTCGTTCAGGTTGAAGACGTTGGCAGTCTCCAGCACGTTGACCAGCTCGGAGGTCACCGCGAAGCCGTAGCGCACCAGCTTGTCCTTGTAGCTGGCGTAGCCGAGGCTGGCGTCCCACTGCCAGCTCGAATCACCGAAACCACCGCGCACGCCACCGACGAGGTTGGTCTGCGCCATCGAGGAGACGTACTTGCGGCTGAAGATCGACGAGCGAAGGATGTAATCGCTGAGGTCCGAACCGAACGGGTTGTACGGATTGCTGGCGACGTCCGCGCCCAGTCCGGCAGCACTGATGCCGTAGGGCTGCAGGTGCGAGGTGGTCTTGCTGTGAGTCCACAGCAAGTCAGCGTAGGCCTGGATGGTGTCAGTGATGTCCCAGGTGGCACGCATCGTGAAATTGGTGCGATCCACCGGCGTGATCATGTACTGCGTGCCGTAGTAGTTGTAGCGGTCGCCGGACTCGCTGCCGAACGTGTGGAAGTCGGCTGTGGTCAGGGTGCCCGCGCCCACGTCGTAGTTCGGCGTCAACCGGCTGCCATCGCTGAGCACCGCGCGGGTATTGCTGCCGGTCATGCTGCCGATCACGCCGTTGATGTAGCTCAACTGGCTCTTCGAGAAGCTGCGGTCGCTGTTGTACAGCGCATTCTGCGAGTTGTGGCTCATCGCCAGCATCAGGCTGCCGTGGCTCCAGGTCTTGCCCCACTCGGCATCGAAGTTGCGGCGGTTCGCATCGCCATGACCACTGATGCCGTAGTCGACCTCGATCGCACCGCCGTTGTAGCCGTTCTTGAGGATGATGTTGACCACACCACCGATCGCATCGGAGCCGTAGATCGCCGACGCACCGGCGGTCAACACCTCGATGTGATCGATCATCGCCGCCGGGATCGAGTTGACGTCCACACCGGGCGCGGCGCTGACACTGCTGGCCGGGCCGGTCATGCGATGACCGTTGAGCAGCACCAGCGTGCGCTCCGGGCCAAGACCACGCAGCGAGACCAACGCACGGCCATGGCTGAAGCCGCTGTTGATCGAGGTATTGACCTGATAGCCGGCCATCACCGGCATGCTCTGCAGCAGATCGCCGACGGTCGACTTGCCACTGTCCTCGATGCGCTGACGATCGATCGTGACCACCGGACTGGCGGTTTCCAATTCAACACGCCGGATGTGCGTGCCGGTGACCGTGACGGTATCGAGCTGCTTGGCAGCCTTGTCCTGCGCATCGTTGCTACTGGCATCCTGCGCGTATGCCGGCAGCGCGGCCGCACTCATTGCCAGCAGAATCGCCAGCGACAACGGACGCGAACGCAAGGTGGCGGGCGACGCAACTGCGCCATGGGCGGAAAGCGGAGAGCTGGGCGACATCGGGAGATTCCTCTGGCGATTCTGGACAAGGGAGCGCTGGAATTCGGGCCGAACGATCCCGTTCCGGCGCCTGCGCGCCGAAAGCGAAACGGTCGATGTGCAACGGAACTGCGAGACGCGCCTATGCGGCGGATGCCGTCACGGCGTGCGTGGGACGTACCTGAGAGCTTTCACGATTTCCCCACGTGAAATTCATCTTCCCGTAACAGTACCACCAGCGTCTTGACCCAAATAACGATATGAAGTGCGGAAATCCGCACTTTTTGCCGATGGCACGTATTTTTTGTCAGGCACGTACTGTCCTGGCGGATTCGCTGTTTGTCACATACGTGAAGGCGAGAGGCACTTCGCAGGCATGAGGACTGACGTTGCTCATGAGTAACCACGCCAAGAAAAATCAACATGCATGGCCGAGCCATCGAAGTGGCTTTGGCTTTGGCTTTGGCTGCGGCCGTTGCCGTTGCCGTTGCCGTTGCTCGTGATTTTGCTGTTGCTGTTGCCTTGGACTTTGACTTCCCCGGGGCCCCATCCGCAGCGACGGAGCCAGCGGGGAAAACCCGAAGGGCGACGTGCATGGATGCACGTCGTTTTCTGCCGCGGCATGGATGCCGCGTCAGAAAATCCCGCTG
>NZ_JBYSVX010000047.1:0-25970 GCF_058986605.1 Pseudomonas sp. GW821-FHT07E12
CCCCCCCCCCCCCCCCCCCCCCCCCCCCCCCCCCCCCCCCCCCCCCCCCCCCCCCCCCCCCCCCCCCCGCTCCTACAGAAAGCAGGCGAGCAGGGCTCCAGGCCTGATGAGTTTCTGTCAGCGCTGTGTGCTCCAGATACTCGCTGGCTCGTCATCCCGGCAACCGCGGATTCCCGAACTCATCACGCTCTTCCGGCACCGCCTGATCGGCGATGCGCTGCTGCAGGTCGCGCAACGCCAGATCCAGCGGCGGCTGCTCGTGCAGCACGCGCAGGGCGTTGGCGTAACACTGCAGTGCGATCCGGTCCTGGCTGGCGGCGGCGAAGCCATGACCGAGTTCTTCCCAGCCTTCCGCACCGGCACCTTGCGCAATCGCGCGGTGCAGGAATTCCTCCGCCTGGCCGGTCTGCTGCTGGTGCCGGGCCAACCGGCCCAGGGTCAGCAGCAGGGCCGGGCTCTGCGGATGCTGGGCCAGCCAGCGTTGCGCGCTGGCGCGGCGCGAGTCGTACTTCTCCAGCGGCAGCACGCCGTACAGGCGTGCCAGCGATTCGTCCCAATGCGTATCCAGCGCCTGTTCCAGGCTGTGCAGCGCGGCGTCGTCCCAGCGCAATGTCGCCGCGCGGGTGGCGTAGGCGGCGACCACGGGGGCGGCGGTGCGCAGCGACTTGGGGGCGCTCTCCCAGCGCGACGCCAACTGGTTGGCATCGCCGGCCTGTTGCAGGGCCTGCGTGACCAGCCGGGTTTCCAGTTCCGCGTGCGCCTCGCCATCGAGGACTTGTTGCTGGCGCAGTGCGCCGAGCTGTCCATAGGCTTCGTCGGCACGTCCGATCCGCGCCAGCGCCTCGGTGCGCAGCAGCAGCCCGCGCGGCGGCAGCGGTTGCGCGCCGGCCACGTCGAGCGCGTTGATCGCATCGACCGGACGATCCCTGGCCAGCAGCCGCTCGGCCTGCAGCAATGCATGCACCTGCGGATCGCGTTCGCTGAGCCTGCGCGCGAATGCCTCGGCGCTGGCTTCGTCACCGCGCGCATCGGCCACGCGCACCGCCCTGGCCAGGGCGATCGCACCGACCTCATCGTCTTCGCTGGCCGCGACCAGCAGCTTCTCGGCCTTGCTCCACTGGCCATGATCGGCGGCGCGCAGGCCTTCGATCAGGCGCGCGCGGCCTTTGCGCAGGCGATAGCGGTTCCAGGTGCGGAACGGCAGGCTCAGCAGCGTCCACAGCAGCCACAGCACCAGCAGCCCGATCACCAGCAACAGGATCGCCTGCGGGCCGGGCGCGACATAGTCGTTGCCGCCGGCGCGGACGATCACCTCGCCGACGTCGTAGTGGCTCTGGCGCGACAGCCATTGCGCGCCGATCACGCCCAGCGCGACGGCCACCAGCAGGATCAACAGACTGCGCAGCGGTTTCATGGTCCGTTCCTCCCTTCACGCATGGCCCGCAGCTGCAGCAGGGTGCTGCCCAGTTCGGGAAGGGCCGGCCGCAGCGGCGCGCGCTGCAGCCTGGCCAGTTCGGCATGACGCTGGCGTAGTTCCGGCGTGTCCGGCCACAGCCGGGTGAGCCAGCCATCGACCCGCGCCAGCGCCTGCTTCCAGGCGGTGGCGTCGCCGCGCTCCAGCGCCGCGCGGGCCAGGCTGATCTCGATCTGCAGCGAGTCCTGCGCGCCGATCCGCTCGGAACGGGCGACCAGCACGTTGCCGCTGGACGGGCGCACCTGCACCAGCGGCGCCAGCAGCTTCTGCCACCAGCTGCGGCTGTCGCCGGTGGCGTCGGTGGCCTGGGCCGGCAGTGTGTCGAGCTGGCCGACGAAACGTTCCAGTTCGGCGGCCAGGCTGTCCTGCGGACCGGGGCCGAGCGCGTCGAGCGCATTGCGTTCCTGTACCAGCGACTGGCGCAGGTTGAGAAAGGCCGGATCGTCGATGCCGGCCAGCGCGCCGGCGGCCAGCGCATAGGCGCGGCGCGCGCCGTCCAGATCACCGGCGATCGCCAGCCGCTGCTGGCCCTGGCTGAGCAGCAGCTCGACCTCATCCAGCCGCAGCGCCTGAGCGCCGTGTCGATTCGGGTCGGCGAGCTTGGAGACGGTGTCCTCCAGCAGCGCGTTGCGCTGGCCCAGGCCCAGCATTTCGTCGCGCAGTACCCGGTTGGTCGCGGCCGCGTCCTGCACCCGCTCGCTGGTCGCGCGCTGGTCGCGGCGCAGCGTGTCCAGGGTCTGGTCGAACGCCTCCCAGCGCTGCCGCTGCTCGCCGGCGACGCGGTCGCGCTCGGCGGCGTGCGCCATCCACCAGCGCCAGCCACCCCAGCCGGCCGCCGCGAACACGACGATGAGCACGGGCAACATGACCCAGGCCCATTGCAGTCGTCGCGGAGTACTTGGCGTCGGGTCCATCAGGGCCTCCTGGCTTGGGGCGATAGCGCCGTTTGCGTCGGCGTTCGCGCTACAGCATGGCGCGCGGCGCATCGCGTCGGCAAGCCGGTGCACCTATTTGGATCCCAGGCCATGGGTGGCCGGGCTTTTCGCAGAGGGACCCGCATATCTTCAGGAATGTGTCGATGCGATCGCCGCCGCGGCTGCGGCCGCCAGTTGCGCCGGCATCGGCCCCGCAGCGCGATGCGCATCGATGAACCCGTTGGCCTGCGCGAACGTGACGAGGCGCTCGCTGGCGGCCACCACCGGCCGTTGTCGCAATGACCCGAGCAGATCGGCGGGCAGTTGCGGCAACAGCTGTTGCAACGCCTCGCCACTGCTGAGCGCGAGCACGCTGCGATCGAGGACCTCGCGCAGATGGCGGATCGCCTGCGCCGACAAGGCGATCGGCACACGCCGGTAGACGTCCGCGCGCAGTGTCTGGATGCCGCGTGCTTCCAGATCGCGCGAGATCATGCCGCGCCCGCCCGGCGCGGTGACCAGGCCGACCGCGCCGCATCCCGCCGCCAGTTGCGGCAAGGCCAGCACGCCCTCGCTGTCCATGCGCGCGGGTATGGCTACCCCGGAGACGCCATGTCGACGCAGGACGCGCGCGCTGCCTTCGCCGACCGCGATCGCCTGGCGCAGCTTGCCGGCGAAGGAAGGATCGATCGCCCACGCTGCCGCCGCTGCGGCCGGACTGGTGAACAGCGTGATCGGTGCGGCCAGCGCGGCCTGCAGGTCACGCCGGGCTTCCGCGCCTTGCTCGTGTTCGATCCGCCATGGCGACAACGCCAACAACCGACCGCCTGCGCGCGCGGCGGCCGCGCGCAGTCCGGCATGCGCGCCGGCAGGACGCAGCGACAGCAGATACCAGTCAGTCGCGGGTGTGGTCATTGCGGGCATTATGCGTTTCCCTCGCAAGGGCGCCGCACATCCCTGTACGGGGTTCTTCCATGCGAGCCCTTCGCCGAGCACGACTGCCTTCCATGTCCGAAACCGTTTCGCTGCCGTCCGCACTGCAGGACCTGCAACAGCATCTGGACGCAATGCCGCCGGTGGCGGCGATGCGCATCGCCGTGGCCGGCCTGGACGAGCAAGGCCTGCGCCTGCACGCACCGCTGGAGGCCAACGTCAACGACAAGCGCAATGCCTTCGGTGGCAGCCTGGCCTCGCTGATGACGCTGGCCGGCTGGGGCTGGCTGAGCCTGCGGCTGCAGCAGGCCGGCGCGCTGGCCGAGGTCTATGTGGCCGACAGCCAACTGCGGTACCTGGCACCGGTCTACGAGGACCTGGTCGCCCACGCGGCGCCGGCCGAAGGCGAGGACGAGGCGCTGTTCCTGTCCACGTTGCGCCAGCGCGGCAAGGCCCGCATCGCCGTGCAGGCGCAGGTGACGCTGCAATCCGGCGTGGTCGCGGCGCGCTTCAACGGCCGCTTCGTCGCGCTGGCCAAACGTGGGTAGGATGTCGCCGGTCAAAGGGGATGCATCGATGCGACGAATTGCCTGGTTTCTGGCCTGTCTGCTACTGCTCGCGGTCGGCAACGCGCAGGCGCTCAGCAGCGCCCAGCAGCGCAGCCTGGAGGACACACAGACCCTGTATGCGGCGGCGATCCGCTGGAACGACCTGGATGGTGCCGAGCAGTTGATCGATCCGGAATACCGCATCGCGCATCCGCAGACCGACCTGGAGCGCGCCCGCTACGAGCAGGTGCAGATTTCCGGCTACAGCGAGTTGCGCTCCGGCATGGACGGCGAGGACCGGGTGCTGCGCGATGTCGAGATCCGGGTGATCAACCGCAACACCCAGGCCGAGCGCGTCGTCCGCGTGCACGAAGCGTGGCGCTGGGATGCCAAGGCCAAACGGTGGTGGCAGATCTCCGGTCTGCCGGACCTCTGGAAAGGCGAGTAGCGACGGTTGCCGGGGAGGGGGGAGCAACGGCATCGCGGGCGTGGAGGCGGTCCTTGCAGGAGATTCTTCCAAGAGATTCTTCGCCCCGCTTGAGTCCCCCGCGGCTGTCCCAGGCGGGTTTACATGCCGCCCTGGTAGACCGGCCCGCCGGCTGTGCGACAATCGCCGGCCCGCTTCATCCACCCGTGTGATCCCGTGAATTTCGAAGAGCTGCTGGCCTTTGCAGGCCGCAACCCCATGCTGTCGATCGCCCTGGTCGGCCTCACCCTCGCCATCATCGTCACCGAGATCGCGCGCCTGTTCCGTGGCTACAAGGCGATCAAGCCGGTCGAGCTGACCCGCCTGATCAACGGCGAGAACGCGCTGGTGGTGGACCTGTCGGCCAGCGCCGACTACGAGAAGGGCCACATCGCCGGCAGTCGCAACGTGCTGGTCAGCAAGTTCGACGCCGACAACAAGCTGCTGGCGGACCGCAAGTCGCAACCGATCGTGCTGGTGTGCCGCAACGGCACTGCCTCGGCGGACGCGGCCAAGAAGCTCAAGCGCGCCGGCTTCGAGCAGGTCCATTGGCTGGAAGGTGGCATCCCCGCCTGGCAGCAGGCCGAGTTGCCGCTGGTAAAAGGCCGCAACTGATTGCCCTTGCACCCTTGCGGCAGCGCGGGCAAGCCCCCATCGCTGTCGTGAGATACTCGCCGTTTAGCGAGCGTTTCATCATCCGCATCACTTAACCAAGAACCGTTTTTTGGAGTCAGGAATGTCCGACGAAACCACCAACGGCGCCGCTGCGCCGGCCGAAGCCGCCGCTGGCCCCGCTTTCACCATCGAGAAGATCTACGTCAAGGACGTTTCTTTCGAATCCCCGAACGCCCCGGCCGTGTTCAATGACGGCGCCCAGCCGGAGCTGCAGCTGAACCTCAACCAGAAGGTCCAGCGCCTGAACGACAACGCGTTCGAAGTCGTGCTCGGCGTGACCCTGACCTGCACCGCCGGTGGCAAGGCCGCTTACGTGGCCGAAGTGCAGCAGGCCGGCGTGTTCGGCCTGGTCGGCCTGGAGCCGCAGGCGGTGGACGTGCTGCTCGGCACCCAGTGCCCGAACATCCTGTTCCCGTACGTGCGCACCCTGGTCAGCGACCTGATCCAGGCCGGCGGCTTCCCGCCGTTCTTCCTGCAGCCGATCAACTTCGAAGCGCTGTACGCAGAGACCTTGCGCCAGCGTTCGCAGCAGGGCGACGTGCAGTCGCTGGCCGATTCCGAGCCGGCTGGCAACGCCTGATTCCGGCTTGGATCAGCGGATGAGCGATCCGAAACGGAAAATCGCGGTCCTCGGCGCCGGCTCCTGGGGCACTGCCCTGGCCGCGCTGGTCGCACGGCACGGTCACCCGACCGTGCTGTGGGGCCGGGACGCGAAGGTGGTCGAGACGATCGACCGCGACCACGTCAATACCCGCTACCTGCCCGGCATTCCCCTGCCCGACGCGTTGCGGGCCACCACCGATTTGGCCGAGGCCGTCGAAGGTGCCGGCTGGATATTGCTGGTGGTGCCTTCGCATGCGTTCACCGAGACGGTGAAACTGCTGGCGCCGCTGCGCCCGGCCGGTGCCGGCGTGGCGTGGGCGACCAAGGGCTTCGAGCCCGGTTCCGGACGCTTCCTGCATGAGGTCGCGCGCGAGATCCTCGGCCCGGATGTATCGCTGGCCGTGGTCACCGGCCCATCCTTCGCCAAGGAAGTCACGCTTGGCCTGCCGACCGCGATCACCGTGCACGGCGACGATGCCGGGTTCACCCAGGACGTGGCCGAAGCGATGCACGGCCCGGCCTTCCGCGCCTACACCGGTGACGACATGGTCGGCGCCGAGCTGGGCGGCGCGATGAAGAACGTGCTGGCGGTCGCCACCGGTGTCGCCGACGGCATGCAGCTGGGGCTGAACGCCCGTGCCGGCCTGATCACCCGTGGCCTCAACGAGATGCTGCGGCTGGCCGCGGCGATCGGTGGTCGCCCGGAAACTCTGATGGGTCTGGCGGGACTGGGCGATCTGGTGCTCACCGCCACCGGCGACCTGTCGCGCAACCGCCGGCTGGGTCTGGCGCTCGGTCGTGGGCAGAGCCTGCCCGACGCGATCCGCGAGATCGGCCAGGTGGTCGAGTCGGTGCAGACCGCCGACGAAGTGATGCGCCAGGCCGAGGCCCACGGCATCGAGCTGCCGATTTCCAGCGCGGTACGCGCCGTACTGCACGGCGAAATCACCCCGGAAGCCGGCCTCAAGGGCCTGCTGGCCCGCGAACAGAAACCGGAATACCCGGACACGCTGTTCAAGTAAGTCCGGCGATTTTCGTAGGAGCGGCTTCAGCCGCGATGGGGCTTTCCCGGGAAAGCCCCATCGCGGCTGAAGCCGCACCTACGAGGACCTATCGATTTCTGCGCTGATGTCCGCACCTGCCCGAGAGCAAAAAAGAAGAAGCCCGGTCGTGAGACCGGGCTTCCATTGCGACGCGGGGAGAGAGGACGCGTCGCGAACCAACAGGGTGCGGCTTACCAGCTGAAACGCGGGCCGACCGACCATTCCTTGGCGCCGTCCTTGCCCAGCTTGATGTCGCCGTTGACACCCCAGTTCTGGTTGAGCTTCACCTGGCCACCGAGGCGGCCGTAGAACTCGCCGTCCGGGTTGATGCCGTGCTTCTTGGAATAATCCTCGTAGCCGGCCAGGGCATAGACCTCGAAGTGCTCGCCGAACGCGTTGCGCAGGCCGACTTCGGCGCTGTAGCCGTCGTAGTCGTACTTCACGCCGTCAGCCGAACGGGTCGGGTCGAACTTGTTGTAGGCCACGCGCGCCAGCAGGTCGGTGCTCGGGGCGATGGAGTAGTTGTAGCCGACGCCCACGCGGTACTGCTGCACGTCGATGTCGCTATGGTCGACCGACTGCTTGCTGTAGTCGCCGAACACGCTCCAGTTCGGGTGGAAGGCATAGGAGCCCTTGAAGCCCCAACCGTCGGCATTGCCGTCGTTGGTGTCGGTCTTCGTGTAGTTGCCCTCGGCGTAGTTGTACGAGAGGTTGTCCGCGGCCGAGGCAGCGAACGGCAGGGTGGCGAGGAGGCCGAGTGCGAGCAGGGAAGTCTTCATATCGGGTTACCTGTACTTATTGGATTGGTACGGCGCTGAGGTTGTTAAAAAAACCGTTCGCTGCCGAGATGTAAATTCTCCGTTATCCGATGGAATCCCCCCTGAATTCAGAACTTACCAGTACATAAATTAAAGGTGAGATTCAGGAACTTTTTGTGGCCGTGGATGCCACACGCGGGCGACGCGCGCGATAGCAGCTGCGCTGCCGACCGGTCCAGTCGGGCGCTTTGCCGAATCGGGCGGAAGCGAGCTGGCGGTTATGCGCCGCCGGGGAAACCGAGCTGGCGCCAGGCTTCGAACACCACCACCGCCACGCTGTTGGACAGGTTGAGGCTGCGGTTGTCCGGGCGCATCGGCAGGCGCAGGCGCTGGGCGTCGGGAATCTGTTCGAGTACGTCGGCTGGCAGGCCGCGGGTTTCCGGGCCGAACAGGAACGCATCGCCATCGGCGAAAGTGACGGTGTCGTAACGCACCTGGCTGCGGGTGCTCAGGGCGAACAGGCGTTTGGGCTGGATGCTGTCGAGCGCGGCCTGCAGGTCGGCATGCACCTGCAGGTGGGCGTACTCGTGGTAATCCAGGCCGGCGCGCTTGAGCTGGCGGTCGCTCAGGTCGAAACCGAGCGGCTCGATCAGGTGCAGCCGCGCGCCGGTGTTGGCGCAGAGGCGGATGACATTGCCGGTGTTCGGCGGGATTTCTGGCTGGTACAGCAGTACATCAAGGACAGGGGCGTTCATCGACAAAGTTTAGCGTTGCCCCGGGATCGGCCGCCGTTGCGGCCGTCCCTCAGTAGCGGACGAACTGGCCGATCGTGCCGATCAGGGCTTCCAGATCCGACGGCGACGGCTGCAGGCGCGGCACCGGCAGGTTGATGACGACCTGTCCGAGCAGGGCGACCACCGCGGTGGAGGCTTCGCTGGCGACGCTGTGCGAAGCAGTGCTGGATTCGTCACGGCTGGCCAGCATTTCCGCACGCTGTTCGGCGCTCGGACGGACTTCGACGGAGGCCAGGGTCACCACGTTCGAGCGGGCGGCCTGTTCGGCGTCGTACTGGGCGAGCTGTTCGGCCGACGGACGCACCTGCACAGCGGCCAGGGTCGGGATGTTGCTGTTGATTTCGTATGTGCGCTGGGCGATCTGCTCGGCCGAGGGGCGCACCTGCAAGGTGTCCAGCGTGGTGATGGGGGCGGCGGAGGCAGTCATCGAAGCCAGAACCGAACCGGCGGCGATGGCGAGGGCAACGCTGAGGGACTTGGTGTTCATGACGGGGCCTTTGGTGTTGGTGATCAGTGGTGTGGTAGTAATGTAGTACACCTAATCTGCTGGTGCAAGTGAAACCGGTGGATTTCGAATTTGGTTCATTGTTTGTTCAGTAATTGCGGGTGCCGCATTTCCTTCACGGATAGAGCAGCAGGATGCGTGCCAAAGCTATCTGGCTGATAAAAAAGGGATTTTTGGTGCCTTATGGTGTCCGCTGTCCGGACACTGGCGGCCGTAAGCCGCTTTCCGGCGTCGGAGCGGACGATTCGGCACGACATGGCTTGCGGCCCATGGCTGGGAGGTCGCGTGGCTCTAACATCCAGAGTTCATCTCACGCACAAGGAATGCGTATGCCGTTCGCCCGTCGTCCCCGTGCCGCCACGCTGGCGGTTGCCCTGGCTGCCGCGTCCATCGGGTTCACCACCCTGCCAGCCTCCGCGATCGCCGCACCGGCCTCGGCCGCCGTGGATATCCCGTACGAGACGTTCACCCTGCCCAATGGCCTGCGGGTGATCGTGCACACCGATCGCAAGGCGCCGATCGTCGCGGTCAACCTCTGGTACCACGTCGGCAGCAAGGACGAGCCGGCCGGGCGCAGTGGCTTTGCGCATCTGTTCGAGCACTTGATGTTCAACGGCAGCGAGAACGCGCCGGGTGAGTTCTTCACCCCGTTCGAGCAGGCCGGTGCCACCGACATGAACGGCACCACCAATACCGATCGCACCAACTACTTCGAGAACGTGCCGACCACCGCGCTGGACATGGCGCTGTGGATGGAGTCCGACCGCATGGGTCATCTGCTCGGCGCGATCGACCAGAAGACGCTCGACGAGCAGCGTGGCGTGGTGCAGAACGAGAAGCGTCAGGGCGAGAACCAGCCGTACGGGCAGCTGCGCCAGGTGATCGCGCGCACCATGTACCCGAAGGGTCACCCGTATCACCACACCACGATCGGCTCGATGAACGATCTCGACGCGGCGTCGCTGGAGGACGTGAAGACCTGGTTCCGCACCTGGTACGGCCCCAACAACAGCGTGCTGGTGCTGGCCGGCGACATCGATCTGGCCACCGCCAAGGAAAAGGTCACCAAGTATTTCGGCGACATCCCGGCGACGCCGACGATGGCCCAGCCCAAGGTCGATGTCGCGGTGCTCAAGCAGTCCGGCCGCACCGAGCTGGAAGACAAGGTGCCGCAGGTGCTGATCCAGCGGATCTGGAACGTGCCGGAGGTCGGCGCGAGCGATGCCGATCTGCTCGACCTGGTGTCCGACATCCTCGGCGGCAGCGCCAGCTCGCGCCTGGACGCGCGCCTGCTGCATCAGGACAAGCTGGTCGACAGCATCGGCACCAGCAGCTACAACGCGCAGCTGAGCGGCAGCTTCTCCGTGCGCGCGATGGTCAAGCAGGGCGTGGACCCGGCCAAGGTCGAGGCGGTGATCAATGAGGAACTGCAGCGGCTGATCGCGCAGGGCCCGACCGGGGAGGAACTGGAGCGCGCCAAGACCAGCTATCGCGCCGATTTCATCCGCGGCATCGAACGCATCGGCGGGTTCGGCGGCAAGGCCGACGCGCTGGCTTCGTGCGCCACCTTCACCGGCAATCCCGGCTGCTTCCGCGATTCGCTCGCGACCGTGGCCGCGGCCACCCCGGAACAGGTGCGTGCGGCCGCGGCCAAGTGGCTGGGCAATCCGAGTCATACCTTCGTGGTGAAGCCGGGCACGCGTGAGCCACTGGTCGAGGAGGCTTCGGTCAAGCCGGCACCGTTCACCACACCCAAGTCGGATCCGAAGTACGCCACCACGCCGAGCACGGTCGATCGCAAGGCCGGGATTCCCGAGGTCAGCTCGTATCCGCAGCTCAAGTTCCCGGCGCTGCAGCGCGCCAAGCTGAAGAACGGCAGCACCGTGGTGCTGGCCGAGCGCCATGAGATCCCGGTGGTCAACCTCAGCTACGAGTTCGGCGGCGGTTACGCCAGCGACCACGGCGGCAAACCCGGTACCGCCGGCTTTGCCACCTCGATGCTGGGCGAAGGGGCCGGCGAGCTGGGCGCGCTGCCGTTCAAGTCGCGTGCGGAGGAACTGGGTGCGTCGCTGAAGGCGGGCGCCTCGCTGGATGGCGCCAGCGCTTCGCTGTCGGCATTGAAGGAGAACCTGGACGAGTCGGTCGGCCTGTTCGCGACGATGCTGCGCCAGCCGCGCTTCGAACCGGCCGAGATCGACCGGGTCAAGGCGCAGTGGATCGCCGGCATCGCCCAGGAGAAGGCGCGACCGCAGACCGCCGCGCTGCGTGTGCTGCCGCCGTTGCTGTACGGCGATGCACATCCTTATGGCATCCCGTTCACCGGCAGCGGCACCGAGAGCGCGATCGCCTCGATCAGTCGCAACGACCTGCTGGCCTACCAGAAGCAGTGGCTGCGTCCGGAGCAGGCCACGCTGATCGTGGTCGGCGACACCACGCTGGCCGAGATCGTGCCGTTGCTTGATCGCTATCTGGGCGACTGGAAGGGCGAGGGCAAGGTGGCGGCCAAGGCCGGCATCGCGCTGCCGCAGGTGCCGCGACCGAACAAGCCGCGCGTGTTCCTGATCGACCAGCCGGGCGCGGTGCAGGCCAACATCTATGCCGGCGAGCTGATGCCGTCGAGCAAGGATCCGGGCTCGGTGCAGCTGGGGCTGGCCAACGATGTGCTGGGCGGCTCGTTCACCTCGCGCTTGAACATGAATCTGCGCGAGGACAAGCACTGGTCCTACGGCGCGCGCACCACGCTGATGAGCGCGCTCGGCCAGCGTCCGTTGCTGGCGGTGGCGCCGGTGCAGATCGACAAGACCCGCGAGTCGGTGCAGGAGATCCAGCGCGAGATCGGCGAGTACGTCAGCGGCCAGGTGCCGGCCACGCAGGCCGAGGTCGACAAGATCGTCGCCAACGAGCTGCGCAGCCAGCCCGGTGCCTACGAAACCGCCAGCGCGGTGGCGGGCACCGTCAGTGGCATCGTCCGTTACGGCCGGCCGGACAACTGGGTGCAGGTGCGCAACCAGCAGGTGGCGGCGTTCACCCCGGCGCAGGCAGCGGCAGCGGCCAAGGGCATCGATCCGCAGGCGCTGACCTGGGTCATCGTCGGTGACCTGTCCAAGATCGAGCAGCCGATCCGCAGCCTGAACCTGGGCGAGGTCAGCGTGATCGATGGTGACGGCAAGCCGGTCGCTCCGGCCGGCAAGTAAGGGCCGCCAGCCGCCGCCCGCCCTCCCGGCAGGCGGCGGCTGAGGCTACCCGCCATTCATCCGGCTGGGCCACAATGTCCGCCCCTTCAAAGGAATCCGCCATGCGCCCCTATCTGCCCCTGATTATGGCTGCGGCCGCCGCATTGACCGCCTGCACCTGGGTGCCGATCGAGCAGGGTGGCAAGAGCGTACGCGTGCTGCCCGCCGGCCCGGTTCCGGCCGGTTGCCAGCAGCAGGGCGAGGTGGTGGTCTCGGTGAAGAGCAAGGTCGGCTTCATCAACCGCAACCCGCTGAAAGTGAAGGACGAGCTGGAAACCCTGGCCCGCAACGAGGCCCCCTCGGCCGGCGCCAACGCGGTCCAGGCCCAGGGCGAGCCGGCCGACGGCAGCCAGCGTTTCAACGCCTTCCGCTGCCCGGGCCGTTGAACGATCCGGCCCCGGAACCGGGGCCAGGACTTGTAAAGATGCGGTGAAACCAGCCAGGGGCTAGAATGGCGATCCTTCGCCTGAAGCCAATGGCGCTCTCAATGCTCTTCAAGAACGTCTCGATCGCGGGACTGGCGCATGTTGACGCGCCCCATACGTTGACTTCGCGAGAAATCAACGAGCGCCTGAAGCCGACTCTCGAGCGGCTGGGCATCAAGACCGATGTGCTCGGCGACATTGCCGGCGTGCATGAGCGTCGTCTGTGGGACGAGGACGTGCAGGCATCGGATGCCGCCACGCTGGCCGCGCGCAAGGCGCTGGACGATGCCGGTATCGGCGCGGACAAGGTCGGCCTGGTGGTCAACACCTCGGTCAGCCGCGACTACCTCGAACCGTCCACCGCGTCGATCGTCTGCGGCAACCTCGGCGTCGGCGACCAGTGCATGGCCTTCGACGTCGCCAATGCCTGCCTGGCCTTCATCAACGGCATGGACATCGCCGCCCGCATGCTCGAACGCGGCGAGATCGACTACGCGCTGGTGGTGGATGGCGAGACCGCCAATCTGGTCTATGAAAAGACCATCGAGCGCCTGTTGCACCTGGACGCCACCGAGCAGGACTTCCGCGACGAACTGGCCGCGTTGACCCTCGGCTGCGGTGCCGCGGCGATGGTGATGGCGCGCGCCGAACTGGTGCCCGACGCACCGCGCTACAAGGGTGGCGTGACCCGTTCGGCGACCGAGTGGAACAAGCTCTGCCGCGGCAACATGGACCGCATGGTCACCGACACCCGCATGCTGCTGCTGGAAGGCATCAAGCTGGCCGAGAAGACCTTCGTGGCCGCCAAGCTGGCGCTGGGCTGGACCGTGGACGAGCTGAACCAGTTCGTGATCCACCAGGTCTCGCGTCCGCACACCGCCGCCTTCATCAAGAACTTCGGCATCGACCCGGCCAAGGTCCTGACAATCTTCGGCGAACACGGCAACATCGGCCCGGCCTCGGTACCGATCGTGCTGAGCAAGCTCAAGGAGCTGGGCCGCCTGAAGAAGGGCGACCGCATCGCGCTGCTGGGAATCGGCTCGGGCCTGAACTGCTCGATGGCTGAAGTGGTCTGGTGAATCGATGCCGGATTGCCACTGGCGATCCGGCTTTGGCGTGCAGGTTTTCGAAAGAACCGAACACCTCTGGTTCGGCTCGATCGCTGCCGCGGTAGTCGGAGATGGGCGTTTGGGGTGTCCCCAGGCTGCTCGGGCGGGCGCTGGCGGCAGGCTGAAACTTTACAATCAGGCCGAATAGGTTTCTAATCCGGGATCGAAAGTTTACAGTCCCGATGGCCCGCCCCAATCGCTCTGCCGAGATCGAAAATGCCCTCCTGACTCAGGTCGAGAGGCATCCGCAGGACCTTGTGCGGGTCGTTGCTGAGGCTGTGGGGCTGAGTCGCGCGGCCGTCGCGGCGCGCGCCCGCTCGCTGGCCGATGCCGGCTATCTGCTGAAGGAAGGGACGACACGGCCTACCTATCGGCTGGGACACAATCGTCGCGCGACATTCGAACATGCACTGGCGGGTCTGCAGGAAGACCGCGTGTGGAGCCGCAACGTAGCGCCGTTGTTGGAAGGATTGCCGCTCAATGTGCTGGAGATATGCCATCACGGGGTGACCGAGATGGTCAACAACGCGATCGACCATTCCGAGGGCACGCGCGTGCGGGTCGAGGTGGAGCGGAACCAGCGGCGGGTGATGTTTGCCATTGTCGACGATGGCATCGGCATCTTCCGCAAGATCACCCGCGCGCTGGACCTGCCCGATGAACGGCTGGCGCTGCTGGAGCTGTCCAAGGGCAAGTTGACCACCGATCCGCGGCGCCATTCCGGTGAAGGCGTGTTCTTTACCTCGCGGATGTTCGATCGCTTCGCCATCGAGTCGGCAGGCCTGGTGTTCGATCACGACGAGGCACAGCCAGACGACGTCCTGTTTGACGTGGACATGCCGGCCGACGTCACCGGCACCACGGTGCTGATGCACCTTGCGATTGATGCGGTGCGTACGGCGAAGCAGGTGTTCGATGAATTTTCCAGTGGACCGGACGACTACGCTTTCGCCAAGACCATTGTTCCGGTCCGCCTCGCCCAGGTGGGCGACGAAAACCTCATTTCCCGTTCGCAGGCGAAGCGGCTTCTACAACGGGTGGACCGCTTTCGCTGCGTGATACTGGATTTCGAGGCCGTGACCCGCATCGGGCAAGCCTTCGCCGATGAGATATTCCGAGTATTCGGCAACGCGCATCCAGAGGTGGAGCTGATTGCCATCCACGCGGTCCCGGAGGTGCAGCAGATGATCCGCCGTGCCGAGGTGCTACGCGATCAGGACGGCGATCAGCTGCCGCTGCTGTAATCCCATCGAGAACGACCCAATGAATTATCCCGGCTATCCCGCTTCCCCGAAGCGCTTCCAAGTCCGTCCCGGCATCGCGATGAGCTACCTCGACGAGGGCCCGCGCGAGGGCGAGGTGGTGGTGATGCTGCACGGCAATCCGTCGTGGAGTTATTACTGGCGCACGCTGGTGGCGGGGCTTTCCGACAAGTACCGCTGCATCGTGCCCGACCACGTCGGCATGGGGCTGTCGGACAAGCCGGACGATGCGGACGATGCCTCGCCGCGCTACGACTACACGTTGCAGTCGCGCGTGGATGATCTGCAGGCGCTGCTGCGTCATGCCGGGATCGACGACGCCACGCCGGTCACGCTGGCGGTGCACGACTGGGGCGGCATGATCGGCTTCGGCTGGGCACTCGCGCATGCGGCGCAGGTCAAGCGGTTGGTGATCCTCAACACCGCTGCGTTCCCGATGCCGGCGGCGAAGACGATGCCGTGGGAGATCGCGCTGGGGCGCGACTGGACGATCGGCGAGTGGCTGGTCCGGGGCGTCAATGCGTTCTCGTCGGGCGCATCGTGGCTCGGCGTGGAGCGACGGATGCCGGCCGATGTGCGTCGCGCCTACGTGGCGCCGTACGACAACTGGGCCAATCGCATCTCCACGATCCGCTTCATGCAGGACATCCCGCTCTCGCCGGCCGATCGTGCGTGGGCGTTGCTGGAGGCGTCGGGCAAGGCGTTGCCGGCGTTCGCCGATCGTCCGGCGTTCATCGGCTGGGGTTTGAAGGACTTCGTGTTCGACCGCCATTTCCTCGACGGTTTCCGCGCCGCGCTGCCGCGCGCGCAGGTGCAGGCGTTCGAGGACGCCGGGCATTACGTCCTGGAAGACAGGCACGAAGTACTGGTGCCGGCGATCCGTGCGTTCCTGGATGCGCATCCGCTGGCGGAGGCTGTGGCCTGAGCGTGCTGCGGGTACTGTTCGTGTGCGGGCAGAACCGCCTGCGC
Source organism: Pseudomonas sp. GW821-FHT07E12 (assembly GCF_058986605.1). Taxonomy (NCBI): domain Bacteria; kingdom Pseudomonadati; phylum Pseudomonadota; class Gammaproteobacteria; order Pseudomonadales; family Pseudomonadaceae; genus Pseudomonas; species Pseudomonas sp. GW821-FHT07E12. The sequence goes on from NZ_JBYSVX010000047.1 coordinate 15,712, forward strand.
AGCCCGACCGCCGAGCAGGTCTTCGCCGACTGGCCCGGTGTGGAAACCGCCTCGGCCGGTTTGAAGCACGAGGCCGAGGTGCCGGTCACGCCCGAACTGTTGGCGTGGGCCGACCTGATTCTGGTGATGGAGCCGGCGCAGCGGAAAGTGCTGTCGGCTCGTTTTGCGCCGCATTTGAAGGACAAGCGCGTGGTCTGTCTGAGCATTCCCGACCGCTACCGTTTCATGGAGCCGGCGTTGGTCGAGCGGTTGCAACGCGTGGTGCCGGCTTACCTGCCGCCGCGCTGATCGCGGCTCAGATCTCCGGCAACGGATTCTTCTCGAATTGCTCCACGCCGATCCAGTCGCTTTCGGTGAGCATCGGCAAACCATGGGCGACACGCGAGCGGTCGCATTGCGAGCTGCGTTCGCCGAATTCCAGCGAGGCCGGTACCTGCGCGCAGACCGAGGGCCGGCGATCGTGGATGGTGCAGCGGCTGTAGCGGCCGATGTCCGCGTCGAGCGCGATGCAGCGCGGGTTCGACTGCGAGGTGCCGCGCATCACCCGCTCGTGGGTGCGCAAGGTCTCGGTGAGTTCGAAGGGCACCCTGCCGCCCAGTTCGGGATCGGCTTCGCTCCAGTGGAAGCTGACGCGGAAGTAGGCGCAGCAGGCGCCGCAGGTAAGGCAGGGGTGTGCCATGGGTTTGCCGGGCCTTGCGCGGCGCTGGGTGAGGGCAGGCGCGGCATTCTGCCCTAACCAGGGTGGGGTGCAAGCGCGGCTTCGGATCAGCCCCGCTCTTGGCTGCCGTATCCAGAACGACCGTCGTCCCCGCGAAGGCGGGGATCCAGCGACTTGAAGCTTGCAGCAACAAGACACTGGGTCCCCGCCTTCGCGGGGACGACGGTATCTGAGGGACCACCAGGACCCGATGCCCGCCAGGTGCGCGAAAGCCACGGCCCGCCAGCCGCATCGGCGATAATCCGGCGATGACCGAACCCTGCAACATCGCCGCGACGCTGCCGCGGCTGGCCCGCGAGCGTCCCGATCAGATCGCGATCCGCTGCCCCGGCCGCGCCGGCCCCAACGGCATGGCCCGCTACGACGTGACGCTCACTTACGCCGAGCTGGACAGGCGCAGCGATGCGATTGCCGCTGGCCTGGCCAGGTACGGCATCGGCCGTGGTACCCGCAGCGTGGTGATGGTGCGGCCGTCGCGGGAGTTCTTCCTGTTGATGTTCGCGCTGTTCAAGGCGGGCGCGGTGCCGGTGCTGGTCGATCCGGGCATCGACAGGCGCGCGCTGAAGCAATGCCTGGACGAAGCGCAGCCGGAGGCATTCATCGGCATCCCGCTGGCGCAGCTGGCGCGGCGATTGCTGGGCTGGGCACGATCGGCGCGCAGGATCGTCACCGTCGGCACGCGTTGGGCCTGGGGCGGCACCACGTTGGCGAAGGTCGAGCGCACCGGTCATGGCGCCGGCGGGCAACTGGCGGCGACCGATGCGGACGAAGTCGCCGCGATCCTGTTCACCAGCGGCTCCACCGGCGTGCCCAAGGGCGTGGTCTATCGCCATCGTCATTTCGTCGGGCAGATCGAGCTGCTGCGCAACGCATTCGGGATGCTGCCGGGGGGCGTGGACCTGCCGACGTTCCCGCCGTTCGCGTTGTTCGACCCGGCGCTGGGCCTGACCAGTGTGATCCCCGACATGGACCCGACGCGCCCGGCCAAGGCCGATCCGCGCAAGCTGCACGATGCGATCGCGCGTTTCGGCGTGACCCAGCTGTTCGGCTCGCCGGCGCTGATGCGGGTGCTGGCCGAGTACGGCCAACCGCTGCCGACCGTGATGCGGGTGACTTCGGCCGGCGCGCCGGTACCACCGGACGTGGTGGCGAAGATGCGCGCGCTGCTGCCGCCCGGTGCGCAGTTGTGGACGCCGTACGGCGCCACCGAATGCCTGCCGGTCGCGGTGATCGAGGGCCGCGAGCTGGAAGCCACGCGCGTCGCCACCGAGGCCGGCGCCGGCACCTGTGTGGGCCGTGTGGTCGCACCGAACGAAGTGCGGATCATCGCCATCGACGATGCCGCGATCGCCGACTGGTCGGGCGTGCGTGAACTGGGCGCGGGCGAGGTCGGCGAGATCACCGTGGCCGGTCCGACCGCGACCGACACCTATTTCAACCGCGACGCGGCCACGCGCATCGCCAAGATCCGCGAGCGCCTGGCCGACGGCAGCGAGCGCATCGTGCATCGCATGGGCGATGTGGGCTATTTCGACAGCGAAGGCCGGTTGTGGTTCTGCGGTCGCAAGACCCAGCGCGTGGAAACCGCGCACGGGCCGCTGTACACCGAGCAGGTCGAGCCGATGTTCAATGCACTGCCGGGGGTCGCGCGCACCGCGCTGGTCGGCGTGGGCGAGCCGGGTCTTCAGCAGCCGGTGCTGTGCTACGAAGCCGCTGTCGCCGCGACCCGTCACACCGCGCTGGAGCGCGCGCTGCGCGAGTTCGCCGCCGCACATCCGCGCATCGCGGCGATCACGCGTTTCCTGCCGCATCCGGGCTTCCCGGTCGATATCCGCCACAACGCCAAGATCGGTCGCGAGAAACTGGCGGTGTGGGCGGCGACGCAGCCGCGCTGAGGAATACGCGATGGGCGAACGCTACCGGCTGGACGATGTGATCGTCGATGTGGACCGGCAGCGGGTCGAACGCGATGGCGTGGTGTTGGACATAAGCGGCCTGAGTTTCCGCCTGCTGCACTACCTGCTGCGTCAGGGCCAGCGCGTGGTCGGGTTCGATGAGTTGATCGAGCAGGTATGGGCCCCGGCGCTGGTCAACGAGGAAACCGTCACCCAGCGTGTGCGCCTGCTGCGCCAGGCGCTGGGCGATGCTTCGCGACAACCGCGCTACCTGCGTTCGGTGCGCGGGCAGGGCTACCAGCTGTGCGTGCCGGTGCAGATGTTCGACGCGGCGCCGGCGGCTGCGTCACCGCATCGTCGCGGTTGGCGGATCGCCGCGCTTGCAGTGGTCGCGTTGGCGCTGGTGTGCGTTGCGATCTGGTACGGCCGCATGCGACAGGCGGCGCCTGCGATCGCGCCGTTGCTGCAACGTGCGGATTACTACGCCGGTATCGGCCAGCGCGACAACAACGAACGCGCGATTGCGCTGTACCTGCAACGCCTGCAGGAAGCACCGGACGATGTGCAGGCGCAGCTGGGGCTCAGTCGTACCTACAGCGCTCGTGTCTGTCAGTACGGCGGTGATGCGCGCGATGCGGCACAGGCGCAACGCCTGGCCGAGCAGGTGGTCGCGGCGCATCCGCGCATGCCGGCCGCGCACGCCGCGCTCGGTTATGCGCACGACTGCCGTGGCGAGGTCGCATTGGCGCTGGCCTCCTACGAGCAGGCGCTGCGCCTGGATCCGCAGGCCGATGCGGTGCGCGGCTCGATCGCCTACCTGTACGAGCGCGAGGGCCGTCTGGCGCAGGCGCTGTCGACCAACCTGCAGGTGCGCGATCCGGCGAAGGTGCGTTTCCTGCCGATCCAGATCGCCAGCAATCTCAACCTGCTTGGCTATGCCGATGCTGCCGAGGCGCGCTATCGGCAGAGTTTCCGGCTGTATCCGGACAGCGTGTTCTCCAACCTGGCGTGGCCGGGTTTCCTGTTCGGTCGTGGCCGCTACGCCGAGGCGCAGGTGGCACTGGACGAGGCATTGCGGCGCGGCACCGAGCACGCGGGGTTGTATCTGCTGCAGGCCGAACTGGCCTGGCAGCGCGGCGACAGCGAGCGTGCACGCCAGGCCAGCCTGCACGCCTTGCAGCTACGTCCGCAGGGCAGCCTGCCGCAGACCGTGGTCTGGGCGATGGGTGCACAGCCGGCGCCGCCGGCCACCGAACTGCGCGAACGGGCGCAGGCACTGCTGGATGGCCTCGCGCACGGCGTCGATCCTCTCGATGGCGTCGATGCCGCGTTGCTGTTGTCGATGGCCGGTGATCCAGACGCGGCGCTGGTGGCGCTCGATCGCGCGCAGGCGGCCGGCTATCGCGACGTGGGTTACCTGCGGGCGTCGCCGTTGCTGGCGTCGCTGCGGACGCGGCCGGGGTTCGCCGCGCTGTTGGCCCGCGACGAGGTCGACATCGCCGCGCAGCGCGAGCAGGTGCGGCGTGCCGGCCTGCTGCCGCAGGAAACCGGTACCGCTACGGCAACGCCTTGAGCACGTAGTCGGCGAACAGCTGCTGCGACTGCTGATGCATCTGCCGCTGGTTGTAGGCGCGGCGGGTGATGACGGCCACCAGGCGTTCTTCCGGCAACACGAACACATAGTTGCCGCCGTTGCCGGACATCGCCCAGACGCCACGCTCCACGCCGCGCACCGGGAAGCGGAAGTGCCACAACAGATAGCCGTAGTCGGCATCGTCGCGGGCCTGCGCGTGCACCGTGGTCATCGCTTCGATCCAGGCCGCAGGCAGTACCTGCTGGTTGCGCCAGCGGCCATGGTCGAGCAGCAGCTGGCCAAGCTTGGCCAGGTCGCGGCTGCGGTAGCGGGTGCCGCCGCCGCCCATGCCGGTGCCTTCCGAGGCATGCATCCATTGCGACTGGGTGATCCCGAGTGGACGCTCCAGCGCCTGTGCGGCGAAATCCTCCAGGGGTTGCCCGGTCGCTTTTTCCACCAGCGCACCGAGCAGGAAGCTGCCGGCGGTGCAGTAGGCGAACGCGCGGCCGTACGGGCTCTGCTGCGGCCGCTTCATCCACGGCGCATAGCCCTTGATGGGCAGGTCCAGCGCGAACTGGACCCAGTCCGCGCTCACGTACATGCGTTCCTCGTTGCCGGTGGAGAAACTGTTGTCATCGTCGCATTCCCACTGCGAGCTCATCGTCAGCAGGTCTTCCACGCTGATGGCGTCCTTGCGTGGATCGGGGTTCTGCCAATGGTGGTCGCGGAAACTGTCGTACACCTTGGCCTGCACGCCGGCGATCCTGCCGCGTGCGATCGCCGCGCCGACCAGCAGCGCGGTCACGCTCTTGGTGGCCGAGCGGGTGTCCTGCAGGGTCTGGCGGTCGCTGTCGCCGAAGTAGCGCTCGTACACCAGCGCGCCGTCGCGTGCGATCAGCACGCTGGTGGTGTCCGGGGCCTTGCCGTCGGCGAGGGCGGACTCCATCGCGGCCAGCACGTCGGTGTGCCAGCCGGTCGCCGCTGGGTCGGCAACCTTCCAGCCATCGTCGAGTGCGGGCGGCGCGGGTAGCGGCGGCGCGGAGGCGGCGTGCGCGCTGGGTAGCGCAAGCATCAGGGCAAGCAGGCAGGAGAGGCGTGACATGGCGCAGGTCCGTTCGCAGTAGAAGGGATGGCGACTACACCGATGACGCCCCTGAAGTGCCTGATGCGCGGATGAAGAATTATGAAGTCCCCTCGGATCAACGGCTTGCGCGATCACGGATCGCCAGCGCGGCCGGTCGCGGCTATCGTGTGCGGCTTTCCCGGTACACGGATGCGGTGACGCGATGAAGATCATGGTGACGGGCGGCGGCGGTTTCCTCGGCCAGGCGCTGTGCCGTGGGCTGCTCGAACGCGGCCACGAGGTGCTGAGCTTCAACCGTGGCCACTACCCGGCGCTGCAGCAGCTCGGGGTCGGGCAGGTGCGGGGTGATCTGGCCGACGCCGATGCGGTGCGGCACGCGCTCGCCGGCGTCGATGCGGTGTTCCACAACGCCGCCAAGGCCGGTGCCTGGGGCAGCTACGACAGCTACCACCAGGCCAACGTGGTCGGCACCGAGAACGTGCTGGCGGCCTGCCGCGCACATGGCATCGGCCGGCTGGTCTACACCTCCACGCCGAGCGTCACCCATCGCGCCACCCATCCGGTGGAGGGTCTGGGTGCCGACGAGGTGCCTTACGGCGAGGATTTCCAGGCGCCGTATGCGGCGACCAAGGCAATCGCCGAGCGCGCGGTGCTGGCGGCCAATTCGCCGCAGCTGGCGACGGTGGCGTTGCGGCCCCGGCTGATCTGGGGGCCGGGCGACAACCAGATCGTGCCGCGCCTGGCCGAGCGCGCACGGCAGGGCCGGCTGCGCGTGGTCGGCGATGGCGAGAATCTGGTCGACACGACCTACATCGACAACGCCGCGCTGGCGCACTTCCTGGCCTTCGAGCACTTGGCGCCGGGCGCGGCCTGCGCCGGCAAGGCCTATTTCATTTCCAACGGTGAGCCGCTGCCGATGCGCGAGCTACTCAAGCGGCTGCTCGCCGCCGCTGGCGCGCCGCCGGTGACCAGGTCGATCTCGTTCAAGACCGCGTACCGGATTGGGGCGGTGTGCGAGAAGCTGTGGCCGCTGCTGCGGCTGTCCGGCGAGCCGCCGATGACGCGTTTCCTCGCCGAGCAGTTGTGCACGCCGCACTGGTACTCGATGGAGCCGGCACGGCGCGATTTCGGTTACGTACCGACGGTGAGCATGGAGGAAGGGATGCGACGGCTGGCGGCGTCACGCACGACGTGAGCGTGCATGCGCCTGCGCGGCTCGCGTCGTTCAGGGGGCTGGATCGAGCGGCAGCATCACCGTGCTCTTCAGCGCGCGGTCGGCGGCGTGACGCTGCAGCGCCAGCTCGATCAGGCGCGTGATCAGCTCGCGATAGCTCAGTCCGCTGGCCTGCCACAGCTTGGGATACATGCTGATGCGGGTGAAGCCGGGCAGCGTGTTGACCTCGTTGACGACGATGTGGCCTTCGGGCGTCAGGAATACGTCCACCCGCGCCATGCCGGCGCAGTCGAGCGCGGCGTAGGCGCGCAGCGCCACGGCCTGGATACGCGCCTGGGTATCGGCATCGATCGCCGCCGGCACCACCACTTCCGCGCCGGTCTCGCTGATGTACTTGGTGTCGTAGGAATAGAACTCGTCGTGCACCACCACCTCGCCGCAGACGCTGGCCTGTGGCTGCTCGTTGCCGAGCACCGCGCATTCGATCTCGCGCCCGCTGATCGCCGCTTCCACCAGCACCTTGTGGTCGAACGACAACGCCTGTGCCAGCGCCGTTTCGAACTGCGCGCGGTCGCGCACCTTGCTGACGCCGACCGACGAACCCTGGTTGGCCGGTTTGACGAACAGCGGCAGGCCGAGCTGGGCGACCAGCGCCTCGAAGTCAGCATTGCGCGCGCTGTGGCGGTTGAAGCAGGCGAACGGCGCGACGTCCAGCCCGGCGTCGCGCAGCAGGCGTTTGGTCACGTCCTTGTCCATCGCCACCGCCGAACCGAGCACGCCGGAGCCGACGAACGGCAGGTTCGCCATCCGCAGCAGGCCTTGCAGTGAGCCGTCCTCACCGAGCGTGCCGTGCACGATCGGGAACACCACGTCGATCTGTTCCAGCGCCTGCGTCTGCTGCAGCGGACGCAGTTGCTGCGCTTCCACGCCGGGTATCAGCGCCAGCGAACGACCACTGCGGTTGAACGCGATCCGCGCCGGGTCGTCGGCATTGAGCAGGAAGCCGTCCAGCTCGGCCAGATGCCACTGTCCCTGTTTGTCGATACCGACCAGGCTGACGTCGAAACGGTCCTTGTCCAGCGCATCGACGATGTTCCTGGCCGACTGCAACGACACCTCATGCTCGGCCGACTTGCCGCCGAAGATGAGGCCAACCCGGATCTTGCGCATCGAAACTGCTCCAAACGAGGGGTCAATAGCTTGCGCTCTCAGGGCGTGGAAGAGGAGAGGCGACGGGATGGTCCTGTGGGAGGGACTTCAGTCCCGACAGGCTCCACCGGCCATCTGTCGGGACTGAAGTCCCTCCCACAGAAAATCTTCCCGCGGTGGGGGCAGATCCGGAGCAGGCTTTGCCGAATCCCCAACCCCCAATCCCAGCTTCGCTAGAATGCTCCCATGCCTGGTTCCCCCCTAGATTCCCTCAAGCCGCTGGCCGGCCGTACGCTGGAAGCCGCTCTCAACCGCGCCGTGGCGCTGGATCCGGATACCCGCGACGCCTTGCAGGCGCTCGATGGCCAGCGCATCGCGCTGACCCTGGAAGCGCCGGCGCTGGCATTGCAGATCCAGGTTGCCGACCGGCGCCTGCAGGTCGGTCCGGTCGACACCGACAACGAGGCCGATCTGGCAGTGCGCGGCACGCTCGGTGGTCTGCTCGGCCAGTTGCCGTTCCTGGCGAAGGCGCGGCGCAACGGGCCGCCGGCCGGGCGCGTGCGTGTTTCCGGCGATGCCGAGCTGGCGCGGCGACTGCAGCAGTTGGCCTCGCGCTTCGACCCGGACTGGCAACTGCCGTTCGTGGCGGCGTTCGGCGAGATCGTCGGCGTACAGATCGCCAACGCCGTGCGCGATGCGCTGCGCAGGTTCAGGCGCGGCGCCAGCGATCTGGTGCAGAGCGCGGCCGAGTACGTCACCGAGGAGTCGCGCGACGTGGTGCCGCGTGCCGAGCAGGAGGCCTTCCACGACGACGTGGACGTGCTGCGCGACGACGTGGAGCGGCTGGCCGCGCGCATCGCCCGTCTGGGCGGGGTGCGCGCATGAAGGCGTTCTTCCGCGCCGGTCGCATCGGTCGGGTGATGCTGCGTTATCGCCTGGACGAGTTGCTGGGCGATACCCCGTTCGAGCGCTGGCTACGCCTGGCCAAACCGTTCGTGCCGCGTGCTTCGCGCGAGATCGCGGCACTCTCGCGCGGTGCGCGCTTGCGTCTGGCGTTGCAGGAGCTCGGGCCGATCTTCGTCAAGTTCGGTCAGATTCTTTCGACCCGCCGCGATCTGATACCGCCGGACGTGGCCACCGAGCTGACGCTGTTGCAGGACCGCGTGCAGCCGTTCGACGGCGAGACCGCGCGCCGCATCGTCGAACAGGCACTGGGCCGGCCGGTGGCCGAGGCGTTCGTGCATTTCGATACCACCCCGCTGGCCTCGGCCTCGGTCGCGCAGGTGCACGCGGCGACGCTGCCGGGCGGGCGCGAAGTGGTGGTCAAGGTGCTGCGCCCGAACATCGAGAAGCAGATCGATGCCGACATCGCACTGCTGACCTCGTTGGCCGGGCTGGTCGAACGCACCCATCCGCGTGCCGACAAGATCCGTCCGCGCGAGATCGTCGCCGAAATCGAAAACACGCTCGCCGCCGAGCTGGACCTGCAGCGCGAAGGTGCCAACGCCAGCGTGCTGCGCCGCTTCTGGGAAAACTCCGACGACCTGTACGTGCCGGAAGTGATCTGGAGCCACACCGCCGAGCGCGCGCTGACGCTGGAGCGCGTCTACGGCATTCCGTCCGACGACATCGCGCAGCTGGACGCGGCCGGGATCGATCGCAAGGTACTCGCCTCCAAAGGCGTGCGCGTGTTCTACACGCAGGTGTTCCGCGACAACTTCTTCCATGCCGATGCGCACGCCGGCAACATCTGGGTGGACAGCGACCCGGCGCGGCGCTTCAACCCGCGCTTCATCGCGCTGGATTTCGGGATCATGGGCCAGCTCTCGCAGGAGGATCAGTACTTCCTCGCCGAGAATTTCATGGCGATCTTCAACAAGGATTACCGGCGCATGGCCGAGCTGCACCTGCAGGCCGGCTGGATGCCGGCGCACGTGCGCGTGGGCGAGCTGGAGGCGGCGGCACGCTCGGTGTGCGAACCGTACTTCACCCGGCCGCTGTCGCAGATCTCGCTGGCCGAGGTGCTGATGAAGCTGTTCCGGGTCGCCCAGCAGCACCAGCTGATCCTGCAGCCGCAGCTGATCCTGCTGCAGAAGACCCTGCTCAACATCGAAGGCGTCGGCCGCCAGCTCGATCCGCAACTGGACATCTGGGCGGTGGCACGGCCGGTGCTGGAACGCATCCTGCGCGAGCGCTACAGCCCGCGCCGCGTGCTGAAGGAACTCGGCAAGCGCCTGCCGGAGATCATGACCCACGCCCCGGACATGCCACGGCTGGTGCACGCCTGGCTCACCCAGCAGGTGGAAGGCCGGCATCAGGTGGAAGTGCGTTCGCACGACCTGAAGACGCTCGATGCCAGCCTGCGCCGCTTGCAGCGACGCGCGGTCGGCGCGATCGTCGGCACCGGTTTGCTGGTGGTCGCCGTGGTGCTGTACGGCCTGCATCCGCCGCACGGGTGGTACCTGGGCGCGGTGCCGGTGTGGAGCTGGGTGAGCGGTGTCGTGGGCGGTGTCGTGCTGCTGTCGGCGTGGTTGCGGCGGTAGCGACGATGCACGGCAAACCCATTGTTGGCGTTGGGTAGCTAACGAATTGTAGGAGCGGGGGGGGGGGGGGGGGGGGGGGGGGGGGGGGGGGGGGGGGGGGGGGGGGGGGGGGGGGGGGGGGGG
>NZ_JBYSVX010000048.1:0-25505 GCF_058986605.1 Pseudomonas sp. GW821-FHT07E12
GTGTGCTTTCTTTTGGTTACTTTTCTTTGCACAAGCAAAGAACAAGTGACTCGCTCCGAAGGAGCGAAAGCCTTTGCCTTTTCCGTTGCTGTCACTGCAACGTCAAACCCAACAAGCAACGTCCATGGATCCCCGCCTACGCGGGGACGACGATAGAGAGATCACGAGAAAAACACTCGCTCCGCAAGCTAAGCCCCATCCCCCTCAACCGCAACCACATCCGAAGACGAACGCAAAGACGAACCCGCCCCCACCTCATGCCGCACAGGAATCGGCCGATAGTCCTCCCCAAACGACACCTCCCCCGGCTTCCAACCGATACCACAACGCACCGCCCCCCAGAACCGCCTCAACCCCTCCAACTGCAACGCCACAAACCCCAACTCGTTATCGCGATCCACCATCGGGTCCGCCACGCCGGTAGGCCGCACCGGCTCGCCATACAACGCGGTGCCGAACAGCACATCCCAGACCGACAACACCTGCCCGAAATTGCAGTTGTGCAGATCCGGCCGCTCCGGATCGACCACCATGTGATGCAGACGGTGGAACTTCGGATCGACGAACACCTTCTCCAGCACCGGCCCGAAGCCGAACCGCACGTTGGCGTGCGAGAAGTTCTGCACCAGCTCGCCCAGCAGCATCAGCCAGGCGAACTCGTCGGCGTTGATGCCGAACGCCACGCCCACGCCGGCCAGCACGAACGACTGCAGCATCCCGTCCAGATAATTGCTGCGGTCATTGGCCCAGCAACTCAGCTGGCGCTGGCTGTGATGCATGCTGTGCATCGCCCACCACCACGGCATCCAGTGCTGCACGCGGTGCATCCAGTAATAGGTGAAGTCGTAGGCCACGTAGTAGAGCGTGAACAGCAGCAGCGGATGCCGGTCCAGCCACGGCCACGCGTAACGCAGCCCGATGCTGGAATCCACGCCACCCTGGCTCCCGCCGAGCAGGTTCGCCAGCGGGGTCAGGATCAGGAACGAGAACAGCGGAAACACCCCGACCAGCATCGTCCAGGTGTAGTGGAAATCGATGCGGGCCAGCCGCCGGTGCTCCCAGCGCTCGGCCGGCCACAGGCTTTCCAGCGGCCGGAAAATCAAACCGATGATCGATAGCTGCAGCGTCGCGATCAGCAACGATGCGGCGATGTCGTGCGGATCGTCGCTCAGGCCGGTCAGATGCAGCGCGGCCAGCGTCGGCGCCACCACCTGATCGGCCAGCCACTGGACCAGCGTGGCCCAGGCATGCGGAATGAACGACATCGCAAACGACTCCTCGGCCTGCATGCGGAGGAAAACGGGACGGCAGGCACTCCGCCAAGGCTGGCAAGCCAGGCTTTCGCCCGGCTTTCACTGCGCCGCGAGCCGGGGCTCGGCCTCAGGCCTGGGTCAGCGCCTGTTCCAGATCGGCCAGCAGGTCGTCCACGTGCTCGATGCCGATCGACAGCCGTACCGTGTCCTCGCTGACCCCGGTCTTTTCCAGCTCGGCCGGCGACAGCTGGCGATGGGTGGTCGAGGCCGGATGCGTCGCCAGCGACTTGGCATCGCCGATGTTCACCAATCGGGTGAACAGCTTGAGCGCATCGAGAAAACGCGCGCCCGCCTCGCGCCCGCCCGGCAGGCCGAAGGTCAGCACGCCCGATCCCTGTCCACGCAGGTACTTCTGCGCCAACGCATGCTCGGGATGTCCCGGCAGCGCGGCGTAATTGACCCAGGCCACGCGCGCGTGCTGCTGCAGGAAGTTCGCCACCGCCAGCGCGTTGGCGTTGATGCGCTCCAGCCGCAATGGCAGCGTCTCGATGCCCTGCAGCAGCAGGAACGCGTTGAACGGCGACAGCGCCGCGCCGGTATTGCGCAGCGGCACCACCCGCGCACGGCCGATGTAGGCGGCCTCGCCCAGCGCCTCGGTGTAGACCACGCCGTGATAGCTGACGTCGGGCTCATTGAGCCGCGGGAAACGCGCCTTGTGCTCGGCCCACGGGAAGCGCCCGGAATCGACGATCACGCCGCCCAAGGTGGTGCCATGGCCGCCCAGATACTTGGTCGCCGAATGCACCACGATGTCGGCACCGAAATCGAACGGGCGCAGCAGATGCGGCGTGGCGACGGTGTTGTCGACGATCAGCGGCACGCCGTGCGCATGCGCGACCTGCGCCACCTTCTCGATGTCGGTCACATTACCGCGCGGGTTGCCGATCGACTCCACGAACACCGCCTTGGTGCGCTCGTCGATCAAGCCGGCGAATGCATCCGGCTCGCGGTAGTCGGCAAAGCGCGTGGTGATGCCGAACTGCGGAAACGTGTGCGCGAACAGGTTGTAGGTGCCGCCATACAACGCGCTGGAGGACACGATGTTGTCGCCGGCCTCGGCGATGGTCTGGATCGCATAGGTCACCGCCGCCTGCCCCGAGGCCAGCGCCAGTGCGCCGATGCCCCCTTCCAGCGCCGCTACGCGTTTTTCCAGCACATCGTTGGTCGGATTCATGATCCGGCTGTAGATGTTCCCCTGCACCTTCAGGTCGAACAGATCGGCGCCGTGCTGGGTGTCATCGAAGGCGAAGGCGACGGTCTGGTAGATCGGCACGGCGACCGCGCGGGTGGTCGGATCGGGCGAATAGCCGCCGTGCACGGCGAGGGTTTCAGGTTTCCACTGCGGTTCGGTCATGGCACGGCTCGTTCGGACAAGGAGTGCTGACGATAGCCGCGCGTCATCGCAATACAGCTGACGCGCGGCTATGTCGTCATCACCGCCGGTTCTGAACCTCGCCCACCGGTACTGCCGCTCCCTCACGTGGGCTGATGTCAGGCGCAGTCCTGCGCCATGGCCATCCCAGCGTCATGCCCGCAGCTGCCAGCAGCACCAATGTGGCGCCGGCAATCTGCGACAGCTGCAGGCTGTGGCCGAACGCCAGCCGATCCACGCCGATCGCCACGATCGGATAGATGAAGGACAGCGCGCCGGTCAGATGCGTGGGCAATTTCTGGATCGCGCCATACAGCAGGATGTACATCAACCCGGTGTGCACCACGCCCATCGTCACCAGCGCCGGCCACGCCGTGGCCCCGGCGGCGGCGGCCGGTAGCGCCGCAAACGGCCACAAGATGACCGCACCGACAACCACCTGGATCAGCGCGATCAAGTGTGGGGGAACACCCTTGAGCCGCTTCGCGAACAGGGCCGCCAGCGCGTAACAGAAGGCCGCACCGAGCGCGAGCAGAATGCCCGACAGGTAATGCGCGCCATCGGCGCCATGCCCCGGCCGCGACCGCACGATCAGCAACATGCCGGCGAACGCCAGCGCCAGCCACGCCAGCTTGCTCAGCGTCAGCCGCTCGCCCAGAAACAGCGCGCCGAGTCCGACCAGCATGAACGGCTGGGTGTTGTAGACCGCCGTCGCGATCGAAATCGATGCACCGGAATAGGCGGCGAACAGCAGCAGCCAGTTGGCGACCAGCGCGATGCCGCCCAGCACCGCCAGACCGGCCTGCCGCCGCGTGATCAGGCCGGTCCGGAAATAACCCCGCGCCAGACACACCGCCGCCAGCGTGAGCGCGCCGAACAGGCAACGCCAGAACACGACGCTGGCGACCGGTTGCCCCGACACCACGACCAGCCAGCCGATGCTGCCGGAGATCGCCATCGCCGCGATCATTTCCAGCATTCCCCGAGTACGCTCCGTCATTGCAGACCCTCCTGAATCGAGCTTGCAATTTACCGGCCGCAGCGCGATCTTTCCTTTTCAAAGAAAGGCAATTCCACGGAAATAACTTTCTCTAAAAGGCACTCAGGAGGATATTTCTTATGTCACTGGACGAAACCGACCGCCGCATCCTGGCCCTGCTGCAACACGACGGCCGCATGCCGATCAAAGCCCTGGCCGAACAGGTCGGGCTGTCCGCGCCGGGCGCGGCGGACCGGCTGCGTCGTCTGGAAGATCGCGGCGTCATCCTCGGCTTCACCGTGCAGGCCGAGCCGCGTGCGCTGGGCTATGCCATGCAAGCCATCGTCCGCATCCGGCCGATGCCCGGAAAACTCAAGGCGGTGCAGGCGCTGATCGAGTCCATCCCCGAATTCGCCGAATGCGACAAGGTGACCGGCGATGACTGCTTCATCGGCCGCCTCTACCTGCGCTCCATCGAGCACCTGGATTTCATCCTGGATCGCGTCGCCGAGATGGCCGAAACCAGCACCTCGATCGTCAAATCGCAACCGATCAAGCGGCGGCTGCCGCCCTTCCAGTCAGGCTGAGCCGGCGACAAGAAACGACACCGGCACAAGTGATGTGCCGTGCTCTTGTGAGGGACTCACAAAAAAGCGATGACGCAGAACCTGCGTCATCGTCCGGAACCCTCGGCCGCACCCATCTGAGCGTACTGCCGATCACTCAGCCCTTGTCGAACACCAGATGCCCGCCCGCGGCATCCACCTTGACCGTATCGCCACTCAGGAAATCGCCGCGCAGGATCCGCTGTGCCAGCGGATTCTCCAGTTGCGCCTGGATCGCCCGCTTGAGCGGACGCGCGCCGTAGACCGGATCGAACCCGACGTTACCGAGCAGATCGAACGCCTTGTCGGACACCTCGATCTTCAGCCCGCGCTCGCCCAGCCGCTTCTCCAGCCCGTGCATCTGGATCTTGGCGATCTGGGTGATCTGCTGCTTGTCGAGCGGATGGAACACCACGATGTCGTCGAGGCGGTTGATGAACTCCGGACGGAAATGCGCCTGCACCACGCCCATCACCGCCGCCTTCATCTGCGTGTAGGCCTCCGGTGAATCGTCGCCGCTCAGCTCCTGGATCTGGTGCGAGCCCAGGTTGGAGGTCATCACGATGACGGTGTTGCGGAAATCCACGGTGCGGCCCTGGCCGTCGGTCAGGCGGCCGTCGTCGAGCACCTGCAACAGGATGTTGAAGACGTCGCTATGCGCCTTCTCCACTTCGTCGAGCAGGATCAGCGAGTACGGACGCCGCCGCACCGCCTCGGTCAGGTAACCACCTTCTTCGTAGCCGACATAGCCCGGAGGCGCGCCGATCAGCCGCGCAACCGAGTGCTTCTCCATGAACTCGCTCATGTCGATGCGGATCATCGCATCGGAACTGTCGAACAGGAACTCGGCCAGCGCCTTGCACAACTCGGTCTTGCCGACGCCGGTCGGGCCGAGGAACAGGAACGAGCCGCTCGGGCGATTCGGATCGGACAGGCCCGCACGCGAACGCCGCACCGCGTCGGACACGACCTTGATCGCCTCCTCCTGGCCGACCACGCGCCGATGCAGTTCGTCCTCCATCCGCAGCAGCTTGTCGCGCTCGCCTTCGAGCATCTTGTTGACCGGGATGCCAGTCCAGCGGCTGACCACCTCGGCGATTTCCTCGGCGGTGACGCGGTCCTGCACCAGCTTGAAATCGTGATGCTCGGCCTCGTTGGCGACCGCCAGCTGCTTCTCCAGACCCGGCAGCACGCCGTACTGGATCTCGCTCATCTTGGCGAAGTCCTGACGACGCTGAGCGGCCTCCAGTTCGAGCTTGGCGTGCTCGATCTGCTCCTTGATCTTGGTGGCGCCCTGCAACGCCGCCTTCTCCGACTTCCACACTTCGTTGAGGTCGGAGAACTCGCGTCCCAGCTTGTCGATGTCGCTCTCGAGATCGGCCAGACGCTGGCGGCTCGCCTCGTCCTTCTCCTTCTTGAGCATCTCACGCTGGATCTTGAGCTGGATCAGGCGACGCTCCAGGCGATCCAGTTCCTCCGGCTTGGAGTCGATCTCCATGCGGATGCGCGAGGCGGCTTCGTCCATCAGGTCGATGGCCTTGTCCGGCAGCTGGCGGTCGGTGATGTAGCGATTCGAGAGCGTCGCGGCGGCAACGATCGCCGGATCGGTGATCTCCACGCCGTGATGCACGGCGTAGCGCTCCTTCAAGCCGCGCAGGATCGCGATGGTGTCCTCCACCGTCGGCTCGCCGACCAGCACCTTCTGGAAGCGCCGCTCCAGCGCGGCGTCCTTCTCGATGTACTTGCGGTATTCGTCTAGCGTGGTCGCGCCGATGCAGTGCAGCTCGCCGCGCGCCAGCGCCGGCTTGAGCATGTTGCCGGCGTCCATCGCGCCATCGGCCTTGCCGGCGCCGACCATGGTGTGCAGTTCGTCGATGAACAGGATGATCTGGCCCTCGTTCTTGGCCAGGTCGCTGAGCACGCCCTTCAGGCGCTCCTCGAACTCGCCACGGAACTTGGCCCCGGCGATCAGCGCGCCCATGTCCAGCGACAACACGCGCTTGCCGCGCAGCCCTTCCGGCACTTCGCCGTTGAGGATGCGCTGCGCCAGACCTTCCACGATCGCGGTCTTGCCCACGCCCGGCGCGCCGATCAACACAGGATTGTTCTTGGTGCGCCGTTGCAGCACCTGGATCGTGCGGCGGATCTCCTCATCGCGGCCGATCACCGGATCGAGCTTGCCGGACTCGGCGCGCGCGGTCAGGTCGATGGTGTACTTCTCCAGCGCCTGACGCTGCTCCTCGGCGTTCTCGCTCTGCACGGTCTCGCCGCCGCGCACCTTTTCGATCGCGGCCGCGACCTTGTTCTTGTCGGCACCGGCCGCACGCAGCGCGACACCCAGCGCGCCGTTGTCCTCGACCGCCGCCAGCACGAACCACTCGCTGGCGATGAACGCATCGCCATGCTGCTGGGCGAGCTTGTCGGTCTGGTTGAGCAGGCGATTGAGATCGTTGCCGATCGACAGGTTGCCGGCCTGGCCGGAAACCTTCGGCAGCTTGTCCAGCGCCTCGCCCAGGCGCTCGCGCAGCACCGGCACGTTGACCCCGGCCTGGGCCAGCAATGGCCGTGTGCTGCCGCCTTGTTGATCGAGCAACGCGCTCAGCACGTGCACCGGCTCGATGATGTTGTGGTCGCGGCCCACGGCCAGCGACTGCGCGTCGGCCAGCGCCTGCTGGAAACGCGAGGTGAGCTTGTCCATCCGCATGGGGAATCCTCGAAGCAATGAATGGCCGGGAAACCCGACGATATCAAGCAGATGCGGCTTGACACGGAGGTTTCAAGAGTTCGCGAACCTGTGGGAGGAACTTCAGTCCCGACGGGCCTGCCCAGTTGAGTCCGTGCACATGGATGTGCAGGCTTTTGCAGAAGGATCTGCACGAAACCGTCGGGACTGAGGTCCCTCCCACAAACGCTCGGCGTTCGTCGTATGTTGCATCCCTCTCCTCCCCCAAGGACCACAATGCCCTCCACCCGGACCCTGCCCCTGCTGCTGGCCGCGCTGCTGCCGGCTTTCGCCCACGCCGCCCTGGCCCCGCCCGAACAACGCATCGCCCAAGCCGTCGAGGCCGACCAACCGCGCTCGATCGCGCTGCTGCAGAAGCTGGTCGAACAGAACAGCGGCACGATGAACCTGCAGGGCGTGGAAGCGGTGTCGCGGATGCTGCGGCCTGAATTCGAGGCGCTGGGCTTCAGCGTGGAATGGAAGCCGATGGCACAGGCCAAACGCGCCGGTCACCTGATCGCCACCCGCCACGGCCGCCCCGGCAGCACCCGCATGCTGCTGATCGGGCATCTGGACACCGTGTTCGAGCCGGATTCGCCGTTCCGCGGTTTCGTCCGCGAGGGCGACCGCGAGGGCGACCGCGCGGTCGGCCCCGGCGTCGGCGACGACAAGGGGGGCGTGGTGGTGATGCTGGCCGCGCTGCGTGCCATGCACGCGGCCGGCACGCTGGACGGCGCCAACATCGAGGTCGTGCTGACCGGCGACGAGGAAGACGCCGGCGACCCGATCGAGATCGCCCGCGCCGATCTGGTGGCTGCCGGCAAACGCGCCGACGTGGCACTGGACTTCGAAAACCTCGCCCGGGAAAACGGCAAGGACATGGGCTCGATCGCGCGCCGCTCCTCCAACACCTGGACCCTGACCACGACCGGCCACTCCGGGCACAGCTCCACGATCTTTTCCGAAGGCATGGGCGATGGCGCGATCTACGAACTGACCCGGATCATCGCCGCGTTCCGCACCGAACTGCCCGAGCCGAACCTGACCTTCAATGTCGGCCTGATCGGCGGCGGCCAGAGTGCCGAACTGGATGCGGCCGGCGTGCGCATCGCCGCCACCGGCAAGGGCAACATCATCCCGTCGATCGCCATCGCCAAGGGCGATTTCCGCACCCTCAGCCAGGACCAGACCGAACGCGTGCAGGCCAGGATGCAGGCCATCGTCGCCCGCCACCTGCCACGTACCGGCGCCACGCTGACCATCGAACAGGGCTATCCGGCGATGCCGCCGACCGAGGGCAATCGCGCCCTGCTCGGCAAGCTCAACGCGATCAACCGCGACCTCGGACTGCCGCCGATGGCCGAGCTGGACCCGCTCAAGCGCGGCGCCGGTGACATCGCCTTCGTCGCCGCCGACACCGATGGCCTGGTCGGCCTGGGCATCGCCGGCGACGGCAGCCACGCCCCGGGCGAAAGCGCCGATCTGGCTAGCATCCCGCGCCAGGCCAAGCGCGCCGCGATCCTGATGAGCCGGCTGAGTCAGGAGTCGCGCTGAAACTCCGCTTTTTTGTAGGAGCGGCTTTAGCCGCGATGGGGCTTTCATGCAGGTCCCTCTGCAAAAGCCCGCACACCCATGTGCGGGGACTTAAAATGGGAACGCCTCATCGCGGCTGAAGCCGCTCCTACGAAAAGCAGAATCAACGCAGAAAGAACTGCACCGGCACCTCCAGCTCCACCGGAACCGGTACCGTCGCCGGTGGCGCCGGCAACGGCTGCGCACGCTGGAAGGTCTCCAGCGCCTCCTGATCCAGCACCGGATGACCGCTGCTGCGTCCGATCCGCGCCGACAGCACCTGCCCCTGTCGATCCAGCAGCGCGCTCACGTACACCACACCCTGCTGACGTCGCACCCGTGCCGGACGTGGATAGCGTCGGAACTTCTCCAACCGCGCCAGCACTTCACCCTCCCAGTTCGGATCGTTCGTGCCTGCCAACTGCGGGGCCGGCGGCAATGATGGCGACAGCGGTGCCGCCGCCTGCGAAAGCAGCGAGGCATCCGCGGCGGATTCCGCAACCAACAGCGCGTCGCGCTCGAAATCGGCCACCACCCGCGCCACAGGCGGCTCAGCCGGCAATGGCTGCGCAACCGGGAAATCGACTACCGGCTCCGACTCGGCGCGCGGTGGGCGCGATGCCTGCTGCGTGCCGTCCAGCGTTGGCTGCGGCGCTTCCTGCGGCGCCACTGGCATCGGCGGAGCCGCCGGCGAGAGCAAGGTCAGTTGCACACGCGTCTGCTCGGTGGCCGGCACCGGCGGAACCGACAGCGACCAACCACCCAACGCAATCCAGAACAACACCAGATGCACCGCGACGCTGGACAGCAACGCCAGTTCGCGCGGATGACGCTGCATCCAGGCCGATACCGGACCCGGCTGTTCGTCGCGCGGCAGCGGCCGTGCCAGCAACCAACCGGCGCAGGCGGCCATCGCCGCACTCACCGGCAGGCCAAGCAGCAATGACGGATGCGCGCCCCACCAGAACAGCACGATCCCGATGCCGATGCCGGCGGTGGCGAAGCGCTTGCCACGCACCGAGATCGCGCCCTGCTCGCGCCACACCCGCAGCGAACGACCGTAGCGCGGATGCGCCAGCAGCTTCGCTTCCAACGCGGGCGAAGAGCGGCTGAAGCAGGCCACCGCCAGGATCAGGAAGATCGTGGTCGGCATCACCGGCAGCAACGCGCCGATGATGCCCAGCGCCACATTCAACACGCCCAGGCCGAACCACAGGTGCCGGGTCAGTCGCGCGCGCAGCGTCCTGCGCGGCGCGCCCTCGCCGATGCCATTGGCAGGAAATGCCCTCACGCGCCCCGAACCGGCATGTAGCGTTCGACGTGGCCACGCACGCGATCGAATGCATCACGCGCGGCCTCGATCACCGCCAGTTCCTGCTCGGGCGAAAGCGTGACCCGATCGAGCACGCCGGTGAACTCGCGCCAATGACGCGCGCGCCCATCCGGATGACCCGCCAGATGACGCGCGCCGAACTCTTCGCCCAGCTCCAGCTTCGCCGCCAGCTTGAGCAGGATCGCCGCGCCCAGGTTGGAGCCTTCGGCCACGTACAGCCAGCCCAGCCCGGTGACCTGCTTGCCATACTGACCATCGCTCGCCACCACATCGGGCGGCGACAGCCCCAGATCGGCCAGATCGGCGTGAATCTGCTGGCGGCGGCTGCGCTCCGGTAGATCCGGAATCAGACTGCCCAACACCGGACTATGGAAGTAACCTTCCATGTCCCAATGGAAGTGGTACTGCACCTGCAGGAAGCGCCCGTAGTTCTCGCGGCTGGCGAACGGCTGCGCGGCCATGATGCGTTTATCGAGACGATCATGCGCCTCACGGGTGGCGGCCTTCAGGCGTTGGCTGCGGGAGGATTCGATGAGAGTCTCGTTCATGGCGATGGCACGTGCTCGAAAGGGAAAAGCGAGGATGACGGCGCTGTGCGGCGCGACGTCGGCGGAAAGGCATCCACGACTCACAGCAGCCGCTCCAGCTTCAGGCTGACCACGTTCTTGTCGTAGCTGTAGAGCCAATCGACATTGCTGCGCACCCGGTTGCGGCGCAGCGTCAGCAATGGCGTGAAACCGGCGACACTCCATCGCGTCGCCTTGAAGATGACGTTGTAGCCCTGCTCGTCATCCTCACGCCGCGCACCCAGCAATGCGCTGTAACCGCTGTAGTCGCGATGCCGGTACGAGGCGAACAAGGTGCTGGAGAAACCCGCAGGCCATTGCAGCGAGCCACCCAACCGCACGCCCTTCTGCAGATAGCCGTAGACCGCCTGTGCGGCGGCGCTGTCCACCACGTCCAGACCGCCGAACACCGTCCAGCGCGAGCCCAGGCTGTGGAAGTAAGTGGCATAGACCGAGCGCGCCACGCCGTCATAGTTGTCGGCATAGTTGCCGATGCGATAGCGCATCTGCTTCCAGTCGCCCTCCAGCTTCAGCAGCGACGTCGGCGAGAGCGTCCAGCTCCATTCGGCATGCGCGCCCCAGGCGCCGTACAGCGCCTCGTTGCCCCAGGCGTAGTACTCGAACGACGGCGCCAGCGACACGCTGTGACGGCCGCTGCGATAGCTGTAACCGGCCTGCGTGATCGAGGTCAGTTCGTTGTAACCGCTGTTGTCGCGGTAGCCCTGCCCGAACAGCAACGAGCGCAGATACAGACCGTGGTGGCCACGCAACGCCCATCGCTTGTTGAGGTTGGCGTCGTAGTCGTAGCCGCTGGAGGCGATCGCATCCGGTGTGGTGCGGGTGAAGAAGCAGTTGCCGCTCAGATAGAGCAGGCAGGTGCTGCCGGCCGAGCTGCGGTTGAGGTTGTCGTTCCAGGTCGGCCCGAGCGCGAACGAACCACTCCAGTCGCGACGATGGGCCAGCGCAGTCTGGAATGTGGTCACGGTCTCGCGCACCCCGGCGGTCCTGGGATCACCCGCATCGAGCGATGCGGCGATCGCATCGAACACCTGTTCGGCCTCGCGATCCTGTTGATCCTCGAACAGCACGCGCGCCAGCTCCAGACGACCGGGCAGGAAATCCGGTTGCAACGCCAACAGCGCACGGTACTCGCGCTCGGCCACCGAATAGCGACCCCGGGTTCGCGCCAGCGCGCCCTGCGCATAATGGACCAGCAACGGATCGCGATCCGGCAAGGTCAGATATTCATCGAGAAAACGCTGCACTGCGGTCCATTGCCGGTGCTGCAGCGAAAGGTACAACGCACGCCCAAGATCGTTGACGTTGTGCTCGACCGTGTAGGTCCTGCCGTCCACGCTGATGGTGGGACGTTCGGCATCCAATTCATCCTTGAGCAGCTCGCGCTCGCGTGCGACCGACTGCTGTTGGCTGCGCTGATCGAGGATGCGGCGCAGGTCGTCCTGCTCCTGGGCCTGGACGCAGGTACAGACCATCAAGGCGCAGAACGCCAGCACAAGAGCGATGACGCGGGACGAATGCCGCGCGGAAAAAGTGGAAAGCATCAGTGGGCCATGAAGAGGTGAAGCAGGACTGGCTTGGCCTTGGCTTGTCCTGCCTGAAGCATCAGCAAAGTAACAGCGGATGACCGATCAGTACATCGGTTCCGTCAGTTCTTGGTGCCGCCGTAAGCAGCGTTGTACTGGTTGTTGGCGAAGGTGGCGATACCGGCCAGCGACGCGGCGTTGGCACCGTAGAAGTTGCCGGTGGCCGAGCCCACCGAGACCGTTCCGGCAGAGGTAGCAACCGCGCTACCCGAGAACGAGGCATTGCTGGCATTGATGGTGGTAGCGATGCTCAGGTTGTAGCCCCCCGAGTTACTCGCGAGATTGCCCGACAACGTGCCCGCGCTGAAGTTCGCATTGAAGTTGCCCTTCAGGATGCCGTTGCTGCTGTAGTCGCTGATGCCCGCTACGGTGTAGGTCGCCGTGCCGCTGGTCGGAATGGTGGTGCCGGTGTTGTCGCCGACGTAGTAGACGGTGTGATCCCCAGCGCTGGCCGAGGTGGTCTGCGACCATTCGCCGAACCAGATGTCGGACGAACCGACCTTGGCAAAGTTGAAGAGCCCCAGATTGCTGTGATTGGTCGTCGACGAGGTGGCGTAGTTCAGCGTACGCACGCCGTTGCTGTCAGCGGTGACGTACGTGGCGAGGCCGCCGAAGTCCACCAAGCCGCCGAGGCCGGTCGCCTGCACGGCGATACCGGCCTTGCCCACCGTATGTACCGTGCCGCGAGCAACGTTGGATGTGCCAACCACAACGTTGCTCGTGTTGCTGGACGCACCGACATACTCAGCCTGAGCCAGACCGGCAACGCTCAGACCCAGGATCGACAACGCGAGCATGGACAACTTGTTGATACGCATGTTTGTAGCTCCAAAATTTAAGTGTGATGGATCTATTGAAAATTGGGCGTCCTTGCCCGGCCCCATTCCTCCTTGACCCTGTGCCGAACGGCTATCACCGCAACGGCATAGTCTTTCGAGCGGTGCGTTCCGCAGGCGCGTCTGATGCGCCAATTCGCAGGTAAAACGCTCTCACTCAGAACTGGTAGTTGATGCTCAACTTGAGCGTGCGTCCGGGCGCAGCCATCGCCGAACGGGTCGAGACATCGACGTAGTACTGGTCAGTCAGGTTGGTGACCGTCAGCTCGGACGTGAGGTCATCCCTGATCCGGTACTTGGCGTAGGCATCGACCAGCACGGTCTTACCCCAGGAATACGGCACGTTGAAGCCGTAAAGCCATCCGCTTGTATTTCCGCCGTAGCTGTAGGCGTGCTCCCGATAGAAATCGAGATCCGAATTCTTGTACTGATTCCAGTAGATGAAGCGCCCACCGATCTCCAAGCGTTCCTGCAGAAAGCGACCTCCCAACGACCAGTTGGCGGAGAAGTCCGGCGTGGCCATGGTCAACAGGTAGCCGCCGGCAAATCCGTACTTGACGCAGTCCGGCACCACGATGCCGTTGTTGTAGTTCGTAAGACCGTTGGTGACGTTGATCAGGGCCGCCGTGCTTTTGTCGCACACCTCGTTCTTCAACTGGTAGTTCAATCCGAGATCGGTGAAGAAGCGGCCATTGTCATAGCGACCCGTCAGCTCGATTCCGCGAATGGTCTGCTTGTCGATGTTGTCGAACCTGAAGTCGTTGTCGCGCTCGATCACGTCGCGGGTCTTGTTGGCGTAATAGGCCAGCTTGACGTCAGCCTGCGAATCTCCACTCAGGAACTGACCAAGATCGTGCACATAGGCCAGCTCGATATTGCGTCCGTGCTCGGGCTTGAGCGGGTACTGGCTGAAGCCGGCGGAGAAGGCGATGGTGCTTTCGAACAGGCTGGGATAGCGCTTGGTCTCGGTGTAACGCAGATAGGCGCGGCTGTAGTCGTTGAAGTTCACCGTCGCCGAGAATGCCGGCGCCCAGCCATGGCCCTTGCGCTTGGTGACCACGGGATGGACGATCTGGGTGATGTTCTGCACGCCACAGCTGCCAGCGTTGTAATTAGCCACGCCGTCCAACGAGCCATTGACACAAGCCAACGTGGAAAGATCGTAGTTGCCGTTGCTGTCGGGCAGCCACGCGGGGGCTGTGTTGGTTGCCTGATAGGTGGTACCCAAACTCTCATACAGAGCCGATACCTGCGCGTCGTACAGTGCCCGGGTCCAGATTCCAGCCGCGAGGAGCGTGTCGTATATCTGCATTAGCATGCCCCCACGCGCCGCCATCTGCTCGTCGGTGTACTTCTCGGTACTGGTATAGGTGACCTTGCGCCCGGTGGTGTAAGCCGTAGCGATCTGCCCCTCATGCGCCGCCAGGAAATCGTCAAAGGACCAATAGGACACGTAGCGCGCGCCGCCAGTCAGGGTCAGGAAGTCGGCCGGCCGCCATTCGAAGTTGAAGTTGCCTTCCCACTCCTGGCGCCGACCCGCGCGTGGATAGGATTTCCAACTGCTGTAGGAACTGTCGTACTGATCGTCCGAACGCAGCTTCTCGTGCTGGAAATTGCCGCCAACGGTCAGGTCCAGGCTGTCCATCAACCGGAACTTGTTGCTCAGGGTGATGCCGTTGCGGCTGTTGGTGGCGTTGGTCAGCGCCTCGTTGCGGAGGATCGGGTCGCTGTAGGTGGCGAAGTTGGGGAAGCCGCCGCCGGTGTAGGTGTCGCTGACCGTGTTGGTGCGCCAGACATTGGCGTACAGGTCGATCCAGCGGCTGTCTTCGGGACGCCACTTGTATTCCAGATTCCAGGCCTGCGAATCGACCCGGCTCAACGGCCACTGGATGGCGGAGCGGTCATCCGAGTTGGCGATGCGCGAGGGCATGATCTCGCCGTAATGCAGCAGGCTGCTGCGATAGCCCAGCTGCACTGCCTGATCGTCGCTCGGACGCCAGGCCGCCTTGAACAGCCACGATTCACTCTGGCTGGAGGTGTTGGGTACCTCGCTACCGGGCTTGAAGTAGGTCGCCAGCGTGCTGATGTAGTCCTCGATGTAGGTGCTCGGCGCACCGGCGTAGTAGCCGGCGTTGTGCTTGCCCGAGTAGTAGTTGCCGCGCTCGCGATAGGCGTAGGCGGCCAGCAGGTCGAAATCGTCGCGCGGCTTCCAGCCCAGCGCCACGCGATAGGCGTAGTCGCCGCCGGCAAACACGTTGTAACCGCCGCCACCGGTCCGATTGACCACGCGCAGCGTCTGGTCAGCATAAGGGCTGCTCGGATTGCTCTGCGGGAAGCCCTCCACCGTGGTGTAGTCCTCGCCGGTATGCAGGGTCGGCAGGCGTGGATTGGTCGAATTGCTGCTGCCCTCGACACGGATGTCGCCACCGAAGGTCTCGCCGTCCTTGAGCACGTCGGCCACGGTCAGCGTGGTGATCGTCACCGAGCCGCCGATACCGGACTTGACGTTGCGGGTCAGCGACGGCCCTTTGACGACCTGCACTCCGCCGATCAGGAACGGATCGATGTAGTTGCGATTGCTCGCGCCGTTGTAGCCGCGATAGACCGTGAGCGCCTGCTCGGTACCGTCGATGGTGACCGGGATGCGTCCCGGCCCCTGGATGCCGCGGATATTGATGTCGATGGCACCGCTGTTGCGCGCCTCGCCGCTGTAGACGCCGGTCATCCCTTTGAATATGTCGGCCGGGTTGGTGCCCTTGTAGCGATCGATCGCTTCCTTGCCGATGTAGGTGGTGGAGATATCGAGGTCGTAGACGTTGTCGTAGCCCCTGATGTCGCGTGCCTCGCCACCAGCCGCAGTCTCGCCCTCGCCACGAACGCGCAGCGGGTCGGTGGTGCGCGCGCCGGTTCTGGCGACACGCTGCAGCACCGCCGTGCCGCCATCGATGCGCGCCACCAAGCCGGTGCCCGACAACAGGATCGGCAGCGCTTCGCTGGGCGCGTAGCGACCGCGCAAGCCAGCGCTGCGCAAGCCGTCGGTCAGCGCGGCATCGGCACTGATGCCGACACCGGACTGGCGGCCAAAGCTCACCAGCGCCTGATCCAACGGACCGGCCGGAATATCGAAGGCGACACTGGCCTGCTGCGCATGCAGCACATCAGCGGGCAAACCGATCAGCATTACCGGGGCGGCGAACTGAGCGAGCAGCAGCGCATGCGCCAATGGCTTGAGACGGGCACGCGAGAAACCAAAGCGCGGGGAGGAGGAGCGGACAGCCGCCATGACGATAGGGCCCTCAAGACTGGATGGGGGACCCCATTCCGGCGATGCCAGAACAGGGTCTTCATGAGGTATGCCAATCGAGATGCGAAAACCTGCCACCTGCGATGAAACTTTTTTGCTGTTCGCATTCGATGTGGACAAGCTCCCGTGATCGTCCCGGAGCCGAGTGCGGCCGGCCTTTGTGGGCAGCCCTCCGAATGGGCTTGTTTGTGGGAGGGACTTCAGTCCCGACGCTTTACCGGTAATGCCCGTCGGGACTGAAGTCCCTCCCACAAGAACGCAGCACCGCCGTAGGCCATCGAAACGGATCAGCTCGCGCGCGGGCCGACCGTTATCCAGTAGCGCGTCAGCCGACTCACCCGCACCGGCAGCGCCTTTTGCAGGGAGGCCAGGATCGCCTCCACCGATGCCGGTCCGTCGAGCGGGTGCACGGCGGTCAGGCGCAGATCGGCCACTTCCGGATCACAGCGCAGCCAGCCGGGGTGGTAGCGATCCAGTTCGGCCACGAAGTCGCCCAGCCGCATGCGCTGTGCACTGATCAGGCCAAGCGTCCAGGCGACGGCACCTTCGTCGAGCGGCATGATCGCGCCGGCACCACGACGATCGAATCGCAGTTGCTTGCCGGCGGCGACCCGCAGCGGTCCACCTCCCGCCACCGGCCAGGCCTCCACCATGCCTTCGCTCACAGTCAGCAATGTTCCCCGTGCGACGTCGCGTCGCACACCGAACCGGGTACCGACCGGCACCAGCCGGCCGTCGGCGGTTTCGACCCTGAAGGGTCTTTTCGCCGCATCGGCAGCGGTGGCGATCTCGATCTCGCCACGACGCAGAAGCAACAGGCGCCGCTGCGCGTCGAAACGGATGTCGACCGCGCTGGCGGTGTTCAAGCGCAGTCGACTGCCATCCGGCAAACGCAGATCGCGACGCTCGCCAACCGCGGTGCTGGCATCAGCGACCATCCCATCCCAGCGTTGCGGCAACGTCAGCGGATCACGCAACAGCCATAATCCGGCGGCGCCGGTGCCGGTCCAGACCAGTGTCTTCAGCAGTCGTCGCCGACCGGGCGCCTCGATCGCGGCATCCAGCACACGATGTGCCAGCGGCGGCGCGACGAAGCCGGCACTGCGCGTCACCTTGTCGCCCAGCGACTGCACGCGCCGCCAGGCCTCGGCATGTCGAGCGTCCGCGGCGTGCCAGCGCGAGAACGCCGCGCGCTCGGCCTCGTCATCCGAACCTGATGCCAGCAGCGCATACCAGTCGATCGCACTGTCCACGACAGCGGCGGGCAGAGACGCGGACGCGGGCCTCGGCTCAGTCATAGACGACGCGATAGCAGCTGCGCAGCGCGCGCACCATCGCCTTTTGCACCATGTTGACGGTGATGCCCAGGTGCTCGGCGATGCACGGGTAAGTCCAGCCTTCCAGCTGCGACAGCAGGAACGCCTTGCGCACCGTCGCCGGCAAGCCATCCAGCAGCGTGGCGATCTCCTCCAGTGCTTCCAGTGCCAGCCGCGAATCCTCGGGCGATGGCGTCAGCGCCTCACCGCTCGCAGCCAACGCATCCAGATAAGCCTGCTCGATCGCCTGACGGCGCCAGTGGTTGACCACCAGCCCATGCGCAACCGTGGTCAGGTAGGCACGCGGGGTGCGGATCGCCTCGACCGGGCAGCGTCCGCTGAGCAGGCGCAGGAAGGCGTCCTGGGCCAGATCGAGCGCGAGCGTTTCATTGCCCAATCGCCGTCGCAGCCAGCCTCTCAGCCAGCCGTGATGATCACGATAGAGGACTTGTACCTGCAGTCTGACGTCGCCCTGAACGACGCCCATGCCGAGCGCAGACATGGTGGCAGTACCGACAAATGATAATGATTATCATCATATTCCTGCACATGCTGCCATGCAACCCGCCTCGCGCCGATAATGGGCCAATGCGACCGGACAAGCCCTGGCACCTGTACCTGCTGTTGTGCCGCAACGGCAGCTATTACGCCGGCATCAGCAATGATCTGGAGGCACGTTACCAGGCGCATCTGAGCGGCAAGGGCGCGCGCTACACCCGCGCGAACCCGCCAGTGCAGTTGCTCGGCAGCCGCTGCTATCCCGATCGTGCAGCCGCCTCGCGCGCCGAATGGCAGCTCAAGCAACTGCCGCGCGAGCGCAAGCTGGCGTGGTTGCTGGCCGAAGACGGATTGGTCGAAACGGATCCAGCTTGATCGAGACCGATCGGGCGGCGCGCGATGAAACGCCGCCCGCGTCTCCCACCGGCTCAGGAACGCGTCAACGCTTCGCGGATCGCACGCAGTTGGCGCTTCACCGCCGCCTCCTGCTCCGGTCCCAGCCGCACCAGTGCCTTCTGTCCGATCGACAGTGATTCCAGCGCAGGATCGACAAAGCGGTAGGTGCCACGATCATCCGGCTCGACGACCAGCGGCTGCGCCGGTTCCGGTGCCTGCAGCAGATGATCGATCACCTGCACCAGGCGGTCGTTGAAGTAGCCATTGGGATAGCCCAGTTCGGCGTAGGCCTGCTGGAACAGCGGATAGAAGCGCCGGTAGACACGCGCCAGCGCCTGCGGATCGACCGCGACGAAGGCTTTCACGTAGGGCGCGTAACGCATGGCATTGGCCGGTGCCAGGGTGGTACCCGTCTCGCCCGGCTGCAATTGCAACTGGCCCGGCAGCGGCTGCAGCGCCAATGATTGGCGTGTGACGCTGTGCTGGGGCAGGTTGTCGACCATCGTGACCAGGCGTTGGATCAAGCGCTCGCGCAGCACCACGCCCAGCACCGAGGTGTCACCGGTCAGTCCGGACAAGGCCTCCCACGCTGCCGCATCGCTATCGGCCAACGCCGGGATCGCCGCATCGGCCGCCGGGCTATCGATCGGATGCTGCGGGCCGCTCGGCGCAGCGGTACCGCTCGCGGAAGGCGGCTGGTTCGGCACCGGTTGGGTCCGCGAGGGAAACGCCGGCGGCGGCGAGGTGGTCTGCGTGGTCGTACCGGGACGGAACAGCCACCAGCCAAGGCCAGCGACCAGCACCACCCCGATCAGCCAGGGCCAGAGCGCGGCCTTCTTGTTCTGCATGTCGAGCATCTCTTGCAATGGACCTGCAAGGTCTGACCGGCTCGATCCGCCGAGGTTCCTCGGTGAGTCCACGCATTCACGGAAGCGACTGGAATCGCAAAGCCGCCCGAAGCCGATCCACTGCAACCCGACGCATGCGCCGCTACTGCAACCCCAGCTCCAATCGCACGACGCCTTCATGCGCGACCGGCATCTTGTCGGTGGAAACGAACACCCGCTCCGGGGCCAGCTCACCGCTGCCCAGCAAAGCGCCCTGGATCGCGTCGGCGCGCGCGCGTCCGAGCCGGGTCAGCTCGTCATCATCAGGCTGGTAGCGCACCAGGAGTTGCTGTTCAAGCCATTCGGCCTCGGTCTCGGCGCGTGCGGCGCGGCGCTCCTTGTGCGTGGCCTCGTCGGCGGTCTCCGCCGGCTCCGGTGGCTCCGGCTTTTTGCCGGTCTGCTGCCGGTACAGCCTGCTCAGCAGCTCGACCCGTTGATCCGGCTCCAGCGCGGCCAATTGCAGTTCGGCACCTCCGGCCTTCCCCTGCGCCGCCAGCACGTGCTGGATCTTCGCCAATGCCAGGGCGTCTGCATCCACTTTCTGCGCCACGCCGGCCGGGATGTCGAGCTTCAGCGCAGGACGCTCGGCCAGGCCCTTCGCCAACGTCGCCAGCCGGGTCTTCGCGGCATCGGAAAGCTCGGCCGAACCCGGTGCGAAATCGACGTACTGCGCATCCTCCGCCCCCCTGAACAACGAGCCCAGGAACGAGAACGGCGCGGTCACCGCCTTGCTCAGAATGTTCTTGATCACCTGCCAGACGATCGGGCCGATGCGGAAAGTGGGATCGTCCAGGCTGCCGCCGACCGGCAGGTTCAAGTCGATCACGCCGTGGCGATCCTTCAACAACGACGTCGCCAGACGCACCGGCAGCGAGACCTTGTCCTTGCTGGCGGTGGCCTCGCCCCATTCCAGTTGATCCAGGACCACGTGATGCTCGGCCTGCAGCTTGCGGTTCTCGATCCGGTAGTGCAGCTCGGTGGTGAGTTTGCCCTTGGCGATGGCATAACCGGCGAAACGGCCCGAATACGGGTTGAAGACCGGCAGGTCGATGTTGCGGAAGGTCACGTTGATGTCGGTATGCCGCGCGTAATCGAACAGGTTGGTGCCGCCCTTGATCGTGACCGGCGAATACTTGTTGATCACCTGCCCCTTCAGATCGATGTCGGTCACCGACGCGACCGCTGTCGACAAGCCGCCGATGCTGCCGTTCAGCGCGTCGATGCGTGCCTGGAAATTCGGCTCGATCGAATGGTCGGTGAAGCCCACCACGCCATTCTCCAGCAGCACTTTGCCGACCTTGACCGGGAACGGGGACGAAGCCTTGCTCTGGGCCTTGCCCGGTGCGTTGCCCTGCCTGCTGGCGGGCGCGGCCGCAGCCGGCGAAGACAGCACGCTGACCAGATTGACCGAGCCGTCCTCGGCGATGTTGACCCGCGCGTACGGCTGACGCAGCCGGATCTGTCGGATCGCCAGCGCATCCGGGCCGAGCGCCAGCGCGATGCCGGTGGCATCGAGTTGCTCCCAGGAAAGGAATTCGCGCTTGCTGTCGGCGACATCGACCAGATCCAGCTTCGACAGTGACGCATCGCCGTCAAAGCTGATCCCGGGCCCCGGCTCCGACGCCGGCCGTATCCGCAACCGCCCCTTGGCACCGACGGTGCCCGATTTCAGGATCAGGTTCGGGTACTGCGGCAGATACGGCTTCAGATCGTTCAGTGGCAGACCGGACGCGTCGACCTGCCAGTCGATCGCCGCCGTGCGCGGCACCACGCTGCCATCGATGGCGACCTGTGTCCGCCCGTTGAGCGTGGCCAGCAACCGCAGCGGCAGTGGTTTGGCGAGATCAAGGCTGGCACCGTCGATCTGCAACGCAACCGGTGCGGCATGGAACTTGGCGACGGGTGAAACACTGCGATCCTCGAACTCGACCTCGCCCTGTTCCAGCGCGAGCTTGCCCAGACCCAGTGTCCATTCGCGGCTCGGCACAACCACGCCCGACGCGGCAGGCGCCGTCGAAGCCGGTGCCGTTTGCTGACCGCCGAACAGCCGCGCCAGATTGACGCTGCCATCGCGCTCCCGCCATACCTGGGCCGACAGCCCTTGCAGGCGCAGGGCATCGATCGCGACCGAGCGGCGGCCCAGCGACACGCGGGTGTTGTCCAGCACCGCCGCCGGAAGCCGAACCCAGTCCTGCGGCTGCCCCTTGGCACGCAGCGCCAACCCGGCAATCCGGATCTGCGGCACGCCGACATCCAGTTGCGTGTCGCGCCCATCCCCGGCGGAGAAGGCATATGTGCCGGCCAGATCGAGCGTGCCGGCCGACAGTTCCATCGGCAGCGCGTCGCTGAGGAATTCGTAGAGGGTGCGTGCCTGCAATGCGGCGATCTTGAAGCTACCGGCCGACGACAGTGGCTGCAGGTCCAACTTGCCGTTCCAGTCAAAATGCTCGCCCTGCCGGCTCGTGGCGGTCAACTGGAAGCCCCCGCTCTCGGCCGTGGTGCGGAAATCGCGCAGGCTGAAATTGATCGGCGCCAGGGTCTTTTCCGGCTTCAACCGGCGGCTGAGATCAGCGAAGTCGGCCTGCCCGTCACGCAGGACGAATTCGCCGATCTCCAGCGCCGGCGTCGGCGAATCCTTGCTGTCCGACGGTGGTACCAAGTCGGCCAGGTTCAGCGATCCGTCCTCGCGCACGACCGCGCGCACGTAGGGCTTCTCCAGCAGCACGCCGCGGAACACATAGGCGCGCCGCCATAGCGAGGACACCTGGAAATCCACGTGGGCGTGGCCGAATGCGACCAGTGGCCCGGTGCCCGCCGCCGCGCCGGGCTCACGGATCGCGACGTCGCGCGCATCCAGTTCGAAGGTGAAGGGATTGAAGCGCAACTGCCCGATCGACAGCTCGCGATGCAGCGTCTGCGCGACGTAATCGATCGCCTTGCCGCGAACGAATTTCGGCAGCCCCCAGAAACCCAGCAACGCATACAACGCGACCAGCAGCAGCGCGGCCGCAGGCAGCACGATCAACTTATTGGAACGTATCCAGTTCACCACGATTCCATGTCCTGGTGACAGCAGGCGCATCACCCCACGGCGGCATCATGCCGTAGCGATGTGAGTTAAAAATGAGTGCGCAGCCATTTACTGATGAAGCCCGGATCAGCGGCCATGAGGCCTTTGTGCGAGGCCGGCTGCAACAGCCCGTACATCCATGTACGGGGACTGGAATGGGAAAGCCGCCTGCGAGTCATCGCCCTTCGGCCAGGAACGGCAGCACCACGTCGAGGAACTCGCGCGGCTTCTCGACCGCCGGTGCGTGGCCGGCTTCAGCAATCACCGCCAGGCGCGCGCCGGGGATCTTGTCGGCGTAGTCGCGGCCCTGCCCGATCGGGATCAGCCGGTCCTCGGCGCCCCACACCACAAGGGTCGGCACCGCGATCTCGCGGGCGCGCTCGTCCAGCAAGGTATCCAGCGCCCCGGCATTGCGCCAGAAACTGTCCTGGGTGTACTGGCTGCCCTCCGCCAGGCGCGCGCGGAAGGTCTGCTCGGCGAACTCGGGAGTAACGAAATTCGGATCGTGGAACACGAACTGGCTCAATCCTTCGCGCACCGAGGCCAGCGACAGCACCGGCATCATCGCGGTGCCACGCGCGCCCGGAGCCGGCAGCAATGCGCGATGCCCCGCCGCATCGACCAGGATCAGCCGCTCCGGTACCGGCAACCCGGCGGCCTTGGCCTGCACGGTGTAGAAGCCGGAAATCCAGCCACCCAGCGACTCGCCGACCAGATCGAAGCGGGTCACCCCGCGCTCCTTCAGGAACCCGCCGAGCATGTCGGCCCAGGTCTGCACGCCGTAGTTGATCAACGGCTTGGCCGAACTGCCGAAGCCGAGCTGGTCCATCGCCAGCACGCGGTAGTGCTTGGCCAGCTCGGGGATCACCGGGCCCCAGTCGAAGCTCGCGCTGCTGCCCAGACCGTGGACCAACACCAGCACCGGGCCGTGGCCCACGTCGTAATAGCGAATGCTCTGGCCGTAGACCTCGGCGGTCTGCATCGGCGGGAGTTTCGGCGGAGCAGCAAGGGCCGGCAGTGCGAGACCGGCCAGGCACAGCGCCAACAGCGCGCAACGAATACGCAGGAACGCAGGCATCGGTGATTCCTCTAAGCGGGGGAGGACAGATTCAGTGCGACAACGGATCAACGGGACGGCGCTGCAACGACAGCAGGCCCAACAGCACCGCCAGCGCGACATAAGCGCCGACGAACTGCCCGCTGATCGTGCGCGCCAGACCTTGCAGATGCCATGGCAGATAGATGCCGCCGTGCGGATCGACCGAGTGGATCAGACCGAACAAGCTCAGCCCGGCCGCGACCAGCAGGATCCCGGCGGCACGTCGCAGGCGGCCGTCGATCATCGCCACCACCGCGGCCGTCCACAGCATCGCGGTGATGATGAAGCCGTTACCCAGGGTGAAGATCACCGCCAGCTCCGGCAGACCATGACCGTCCACGTGCGTGGTCAACGCCCCGAGCTGTTCCGGCGGAATCCAGCCCGGCGCCTTGATCGCCAGCAGATAGGCCACCGACGGCAGGAAGCCCAGCACCATCGCACCGGCATGCTGCTTCGGCGTGGCCTGGAACGCCTGCGTGGTGATGTCGATCGCCACGTAGACGATGATCGGCGACAGCACCGCCAGCGGCAGCCATTGCACCAGCCCGGACACGATCCCGAGCATGCCGCCGATACCCACAAACAATCCGGTCAACAGCGTGTAGCCACTGCGCGCGCCCATGTGCTTGTAAGCCGGCTGACCGATGTACGGCGTGGTCTGCGCGACACCGCCGCACAACCCGGCAACCAACGTGGCGAATGCCTCCACCAGCAGGATGTCGCGGGTGCGGTAATCGTCGCCGGCCGCACGCGCGCTCTCGCTGACGTTGATGCCGCCCACCACCATCAACAGGCCGAACGGCAGCAGCAGCGGCAGGTACGGCACGGTGTACGCCAAACCCTCGACGAAGCCCAGCGTCGGCCACGGCAACACCACCTGCGGCGGCGTCCACTGCGGCAACGCGAAGCCGGGCGCGCCCAGCCCGGCCAGACCCAGTCCGTAGTACAGCAGCGTGCCAAACACGAACGCGACCAGCACGCCCGGCAACTTCACCGGCAACTTGCCCTTGGCGATCAGCACATACAGCAGCAGGCCGAGCGTGGTGAAGCCGGCGATCGGCGAGCGCAGCGTCTCGATCAACGGCAGCAACCCCATCAGCACCAGCGCGATGCCGGCGATCGAACCGAGCAGCGCCGCACGCGGCAGCGCGCGCGTCACCGCCTCGCCAAAGAACGACAGCACCAGCTTGAGCAGGCCCATCACGATCAGCGAGGCCATGCCGAGCTTCCAGGTCGCCAGCGCCGCCGCATGCGGATCCAGCCCCTGCGCCTTGAATGCGACGAACGCCGGCCCGAGCACGAACAGCGCCATACCGATGCTGGTGGGCGCATCCAGCCCCAGCGGCATCGCGGTGACATCCTCGCGACCACTGCGCACCGCCAACCGCCGCGCCATCAGCGTGTACAGCAGGTTGCCGACCAGCACCCCGAACGCCGTGCCGGGAAACATCCGCCCGAACACCACCTCGGCCGGGAACTGGAACATCCCGACCAGCGCCATCGCGATGAAGCCCAGGATCGACAGATTGTCGACCACCAGCCCGAAGAAACCATTGAGATCGGCCGCGACGAACCAGCGCGGCGATTTGGAGGAGGAAGCGCTCATTGAGAAAGGTGGGAGGCTGGGGGCGGAAGACGCCGAGCATAAGCGCCACCGCCGCCTAAAGGGTAACCCCGTCACGGGAAACAGCATTGCGGTACCGGATGGAAGGCGGCCCGGCAGGGGCCTGACGATCAGCAGGTGTCATGGTGGCGCGATGGATTGTTGGCTGATCCATACCCCACTCAGGGGCCCTACCCAATGACCGGCCATCATCCACAGCGGAGCTTTGGCTTTGGCTTTGCCGTTGTTTTGCCCTTGCCCTTGCCCTTGCCCTTGCCCTCGCCCT
Organism: Pseudomonas sp. GW821-FHT07E12; assembly: GCF_058986605.1. NCBI lineage: Bacteria > Pseudomonadati > Pseudomonadota > Gammaproteobacteria > Pseudomonadales > Pseudomonadaceae > Pseudomonas > Pseudomonas sp. GW821-FHT07E12. The sequence goes on from NZ_JBYSVX010000048.1 coordinate 25,362, forward strand.
CGCCCTCGCCGTTGCCGTTGCCGTTGCCGTTGCCGTTGCTCGTGATTTTGCTTTCGCTGTTGCATGTGACTTTGACTTACCCGGGGCCCCTGCCGCAGCGGCGGAGACGGCGGGAAAAACCCGAAGGGCGACGCACATGGATGT
>NZ_JBYSVX010000049.1:0-24839 GCF_058986605.1 Pseudomonas sp. GW821-FHT07E12
CTGGTGATCCTCAATGCCCGCGCTCGTGATGCCTGGGCCGGCACACCTGCGCTTGGGTAAACAAGACAGTTGCTACATGACCAATCAGCCGATCACGCGCTTGAACGGCGGCAACGCGTCGATGATGCGGCGGCCGTAGTGGCGGGTGAGCAGGCGCGAGTCGAGGATGATGACGCGGCCGTGGTCGTTGGAACTGCGGATCAGGCGACCGGCGAACTGAGTGAGCGTGCGTAGCGCATGCGGGATCGCGATCAGGTTGAACGGGTTGAGGCCGCGGCTCTCCATCCATTCGCCGAGCGTGGCGGTCTGCGGATCGGTCGGCACCGCGAACGGTACCTGGGTGATGACCACCGTGGTGCAGGCCTCGCCGGGCAGGTCCAGACCTTCGCCGAACGAATTGAGCCCGAACAACACCGAGCCTTCGCCGGCACCGATGCGGCGCACGTGTTCGCCGATCAACTGGCTCTTGTTGCCGTCACCCTGTACCAGCACGCGGTTGCGTTGCGCGATCGGCAGCAGGTCGGCGACCTTCTCCATCTTCCAGCGCGAGGTGAACAGCACGATGCTGCCCTTGCCCCAGTCCAGCTCGCGCACCAGATAGCGCGCCACTTCCTTCGGATGGCCCTCGCGGTCGTCCGGCGTGGCCGGGAACTTCGGCACGATCAGCTCGGCCTGGTTGTGCAGATCGAACGGTGAGGCCAACGCGATCATTTCGGCATGCTCGGGCACGCCGTTGTCGATCGCGAAGGATTGGAAGTCGCCGCCGCCGGCCAGCGTCGCCGAGGTCATCACCACCGAATCGACCTCGCTCCACAGCAGCTTGCGCAGCACCTGCGCGGCCGACACCGGCGAGCAGTGGCAGACCAGATCGCCATCGCGCGCCAGGGTGATCCAGCGCGCCATCGGCGGTTGGCCCTCGCTGTCCTCACGACGCCAGCCGGTCCACAGCGCGTGCTGCTGCTCGACCATCTCCAGCGCCATGCCGAGGCTGCGCTGCAGACGCTCGCGCGCTGCGTCGTCCTGCTTGGCCTTGGCGACCAGTCCGTGCGCGGCATGCACCCAGTTGAACAGCGCGCGGGTGTCCTCGCCGAGTTCCTCGATCGCCGGGCGCCAGTCGGGTGGCAACTGGCCATTGGGTGCACGCCACTGCGGCTCACGCTCGGACGGATCCGGCTTCCACGCCATTTCCACCGTCGCGTGGAAGGCCTTGAGCAGCTTGTTGACGCGCGCGGCCACTTCGATCGCCTCGCCCGGCAGCAGGTTGCCGATCTTTTCCTTGTCGATCGCGCGGTAGGCCGCCGCGATCAGAATCTGCATACGGCCGGTGCGGCGCGCCATGTCGTCCAGCGGCAGCGTGGCCGCGCCCTGGTCGATTGCCACGCCGGCGATGTGGTGGCCCTCGTCGAGCACCAGCAGCATGTCCGAGGGCGGCGCGATCAACGGCTGGCCGTTGTCCGAATCGCCCAGCGACAGCGCCGACAGCAGCAGCGCGTGATTGGTGACCACGACCTGGGCCTCGCGCACGTCGCTGCGCGCCTTCAGCACCGGGCACTGCGCCGAATAGCTGCAACGCCGTCCCGCGCAACTGGAAGCCGGCGTGGTGATGCGCATCCGCAGCGATGCCGAGACGGTCTCGGGCGCCTCGTCGAGGTCGCCGTTCCAGCGGCGCTCGGTGTAGGCCTTGGTCAGGCGATGCGCGATCTCGGCATCGGCCGGGCTGAGCGGGCGGTCGTACAGCGCCTGTTCGTCGCCGAACATCGATTCCTGGCTGGCTTCGCCGTGCAGCTCGGCGGCATTGCGCGTGCACAGGTAACGGGTGCGGCCCTTGGCCAGCGCGACCGTCGCCTCCAGGCCGGTGGCCTTCAAAAACGCGGGGATGTCGCGCTCGACCAACTGCGACTGCAACGCCACCGTGCCGGTGCTGATCACCAGCTTCTTCTTGGCCGCCAGCGCGATCGGCACGCCGGCGGTGAGGTAGCCCAGGCTCTTGCCGACGCCGGTCGGCGCCTCGACCACGCCGATCCCGCCGGAGGTCGCCAGCGCGCGCGAGACCACGCCGATCATCTGGCTCTGCGCACGACGGGTGGCAAAGCCGGGCGTATTGGCCTGCAGCTTGGCGTAGGCCTCGCGGATACCGGCCTTGGTCGGTTCGTTGAGGACGCGCGTGGTCTTGGCGGCCTCGGGGGGCGCCTGGCTGGCTGGCTCGGTCATGGCGGCATTTTCTCATGCCGCACCCCTCGGACTGAAACCAGGTGGTCGCGGCTGGGTTCAGCCGTTGGCCGGGTTACGGCGCAGTGCGCGCCGCAGCGCCCACACCACCAGCACCATGCCGACGACGTGGATCAACATCACACCGCCGCTGACCACGGCAATCACGGTGCCCACCGCCTGAATTGCCATCCCGCGTTCGACCAGCAACATCGGCAGGCTGGACTGCACAAGGCTCGCAAGCGTGCCAAGCAGCAGCACCGCCAGTCCGGCCAACGCCAGCGAGCGTGTGCCGCCGCGTGGCGTCGTTGCCACCAGCACCAGACCGACAATGAGCGTGATGATCATCGGCAACGAGTACAGCCCGATGCTCAGGAACGTCAATGCGTTCATCCCTGTTACCTGCCTTGGTATGAGTTGAGATCAGTCTTCGCCGACCAGCAGCGCGGCGCGTTCGCGCAGCGCGGTATACACCGGCGCGGTGTCGGGGCGCAGGCGATGCCAGGCCTCGAAGCTCTCTGCCGCCTGTTCGACCAGCATGCCCAGCCCGTCCACGCTGTTGCGACATTGCGCCGCGCGCGCCCAGGCCAGGAACGCGATCGCCGCATCGCCGTAGTTGAGGTCCACCGCGGTGGTCATGCTGTTGATCAGCGAACGCGGCAGCGAGAACGTGGCGCCCGGCTCGCGGCCGGTCGACGTCGAGTTGATGATCAGTTCGAAGTCGCCCAGATCGCGCAGGTCGGTCCAGTAGCGCGACAACGCGCGCGCCGGCTCGCCGAGCACATCGCTCAGGGCATCGGCGCGCTCGGGAGTGCGGTTGACGATCACCATTTCACGCACGCCGGCATCCAGCAGCGCCGGCGCCACCCCGCGCGCGGAGCCGCCCGCACCGAGCAGCAGCACGCGGCGGCCGCGCAGGTCCATGCCGTGGCGATCGGTGAGATCGCGCACCAGCCCGGCGCCATCGGTGTTGTCGCCATGCCACTGCCCGTCCTGGCGCACCAGCGTGTTGACCGCGCCGGCACGGCGCGCCCGCTCGCTGAGCGTGGATGCCAGCGCAAAGGCCTGCTCCTTCAACGGCAGCGTGACATTGGCGCCGGCACCGTCCTCGGCGGCGAAACGTTCCAGCGTGGCGGTGAACGCCTCGGGCGCGGCATCGATCGCGGTGTACTCCAGCGCGATCCCATGCTGGCGTGCGAACGCGGCATGGATGCGCGGCGACAGCGAGTGGGCAACGGGATGACCGAACACGGCATAACGGGAAGCGGGCATTGGAACCTTCTCGATTGGCTAGACTTGCGCGTTACCTTCCCAGGAGAACCGCATGCGGATCCGATGGTCGCTGCTCGCGCTGGCGGCGAGTGTACTCTGGGCCCCGACGGCGACGGGACTGGCCGAATTCGGTATCGAGGGCATGGGCGTGGTCTCCACGCCGGCCGACGAGCTGCGCGCGACGGTGGCGCCGGACGGCCAGCACATCGTCTGGGACAGCGACCGCGCCGGCGGCCCAGGCGGCCGGGATCTATGGCAGGCCACACTCGCGCAAGGCCGCTGGAGCGAACCGCAACCGCTGGCGTTGAACACGCCCGCCGACGAGTCCGCCCCGTTCTTCAGCGCCGATGGCCGCTGGCTGTACTTCGTCTCGAACCGGCCGGGCGGCCTGGGCGGCAACGACCTGTATCGCGCCGCGGTCACCGCGACCGGAATCGGCCCTGCCGAAAACCTAGGCGCCGGCGTCAACACTCGTGGCGATGAGCGCGCACCGACGCTGTCACTGGACGGCACCCGCCTGCTGTTCGCCAGCGACGGACACGGCGGCGCCGGCCATCACGACCTGTTCGTCGCACGCTGGAACGGTCGCGCGTTCGCCAATCCGCAACCGGTGCCAGGTATCAATACCGCCGCGGATGAAACCGAGGCGGCGTGGTTGGGCGACGGTCGCGCGTTGGTGTTTGCGCGCTCCGATGACGCATCAACGCGACCGATGCAATTGTGGCTGGCGCAATGCGCGAACGGCCGCTACAGCGAGCCGCAGCCACTGCCGGTGTCGTTCAACACCGCCGACGGCAACACGCGTGGGCCGGTGGTCGATGCCAACAAACCCGGCGAACTGCTGATCAGCGGCAGCGCGCGGGCGCCGAAAGCGGGCAAGCACGATATCTACCGGATGAAAGCGCCGGTTGTGACGGGCAGTGACGATTGCCGGTGAAGCATGTGGTTCGGTTTGATGCGGCCCGCGTGTAAGTCGCTGGGTCACCGCTTACGCGGGGACGACGGGCGGAGTATCCGATAGCAGGTGAAGGTATTTCCCCACTTCCAGTAGCCGAGCAAGCTCGGCTCTACGGCCGTTGCCGTTGCCGTTGCCGTTGCTCGTGATTTTGCTTCTGCAGTTGCTCTTCGCTTTTCCGGGGCCCCCATCCGCAGCGACGGAGCCAGCGGGAAAAACCCGAAGGGCGACGCACATGGATGTGCGTCGTTTTCTGCCGCGGCATGGATGCCGCGTCAGAAAATCCCGCTGGCGCAGTGAACCCGTAGCGCAGCGAAGGGCGCGAGGACTGGGGCGTGTTTCTTTGGGTTACGTTTCTTTGCACGAGCAAAGAAAGGTGACTCGCTCCGAAGGAGCGAAAGCCGTTGATCTTGATCTTGATCTTGATCGTAGCTTCAACCAGCAAACCCGCAGCATCACCAGGAAAGCCCGTCGGGACTGAAGTCCCTCCCACAAATTCCAATTCCTGGGGTAAAGCCCCATCGCGGCTAAAGCCGCTCCTACATACACATACAAAGGCGCAACGCCTTCGGCAATCACTCAATAAACATCCCGGCGATACCGCCCCTGCGCAATCAACACATCCAACCCCTCATCCCCCAACTGCCGCCGCAACTCCACATCCACCGCCTGCGCCATCCCCTGCAAACTGCCGCAGACATGGATCACAGCCCCACGCGCAAGCCACTCGCGCAACTCATCTTCCCCCTCACGCAGGCGCTCCTGCACATACACCTTGCGCGCCTGATCACGCGAGAACGCCAGATCGAGCCGCTGCACATGCCCCTGCGCGTACCAGGCATCCAGCTCCTCGCCAAACAATCGATCGTGCGTGGCACGACGCTCGCCGAACATCAGCCAGTGCCCCGACTCACCCGCGTGCTGCGCCTCGACCAGCAAACTGCGCAGACCGGCGATACCGGTACCGTTGCCGATCAACACCATCGGCACGCCCGCGCTGCGACGGAAACCGGGATTGGCGCGGACCCGCGACTGCACCTCGCCACCGATCGGCGCATGCAGCACCAGCCAACCCGAGCCGAGGCCGGGGCGACCGGCTTCGTCGCGCGCCAATCGCACCACCAGTTGCAGCACGCCATCATCGGCGATCGAAGCGATCGAGTATTCGCGCACGCCGAGCGGCGACAACGCATCCAGCCATGCCTGCGGCGCGGGCCGCGCTGCATCTGGAGCAGGTGCCGACGGCAACAGGCGGAACGCAGCTGCCTCGACCAGCGCCAGCACGCGACCACCGGCGTGTACCGGCGCCTCGGGATCCAGCTCCCAGGCCTGCAGGCACGCCCGCACATCCTCCGCTGCATGCTGCGGCTGGATTTCCAGGATGTCGCCAGCCTGCCAGTGCGCGTCGGCCGGCGGGTCCAGATCGATCCGCCAGGTCTCGCCACCTTCGCTCCCGGGATTGAGCCACTCACGCCTGCGCAGACGCCAACCCATCAGCGCGGGACGCTGCAGGTCGAACGAGGTGGCCGCCACACCGGTCACATCAGCCAGCCGCGCCTGCCATTGTGCGAGCGCCTGCGGATCGGCGTTGTCGACTTCCACCGTCGGGAACAGCGGCTGCGCACCCTGTGCCGCCAACCATCCCTCCAGCCGGCGCGAGAATCCACAGAAACGGACGTACTGGCGATCACCCAATGCCAGCAGCGCGTAACCCAGATCGGGCAGCGCCTGCGCCTGACGCAACAGGGTCTTTTCCACGCCGCGCGCGGCATCCGGCGGCTCGCCATCGCCGAACGTGCTGACCACGAACAAGGCGCGTCGAGTCGCGCCCAGCGCAGCCAGATCGAGTTGCGCCAGCGGTCGCACCTGCGCCGGCATGCCGACCGCCTGCAACTGGCCGGCAGCATGCCAAGCCAGCTGTTCGGCCAAGCCGCTCTGGCTGGCGAAACCGACCAGCCAGGGCTCACCATCGGCCAGGGCCGGGGTCAACGCATGGCGTGCTTCACGCAGCGCACGCTTCTTGCGGCGGCGATCGAGGTACAGCAGCCAGCCGGTGATGAAGAACAACGGCATGCACATCGCCGCCAGCATCCACGCAATCCGCCCAGGCAATCCGAAGAAACTGCCGGTGTGCAGCGCATAGATGCTGGTCAGCACCTGCTTGCCGGCCGACTGCGCGGCATAGGATTCACGGTTCAGCACGCGGCCGCTGGCACCGTCGATTTCGATCAGGTCATAGGCGCGCGAATGCACCGCGTCGGCCGGGCGGTAACGTACCGCCACCTTGGTGCCGCGTGGCGGAAAACGCGTGTCGTACAGATCGCGCTCCAGGCCGGGAACGGCATCCAGCGCCGCTTGCACACGTGCCAGATCCAAACTCGCACGCTTCTCGCCACCGCCTCCACGTGGCCCACGTTCGGCCGACGCCGGCGGCGTGCCACCGAGCAATTGCGTCAATCCCTGGCGATACCAGTCATAGGACCAGTACAGCCCGGTCAGCGCGATCACCACGTACAGCAGCAGGCACCAGGTGCCGATCACCGAATGCAGGCTCCACAGGAAGCTGCGGCCCTGGCGGCGCCATTCCACCACTGCCCAGGTACGCCAGTTCCACCACTGCCGTGGCCAGCGCAGGTAGAGGCCGGACAGGCAGAAGAACAGCAGGATGATGACGCACGCGCCGGTCACCGCCTTGCCGCGCTCGCCGGCGGCGAGGTGACGGTGCAGCTCTTCGACGAACTGGAAGAACTCGACGCCGCGCAGCTCCGGCAGGCGCTGGCCGGTGTAGGGATCGAAATAGAACTCGCTGCGGGTGCCGCGCGCTTCCGCACGCAGGCGCGAGAGGCGATCGCCGGTCGGATCGACGATCAGCCGCGACAGCCCCTGGTCCGGGCCGATCCCCAGCCGCCGCACCAGCTCGGGCAGCGGCAACGGCGTCTCGCCGCGCGCATGGCGCTCGGCGATCGCGGTCTGCGGCGGGTTCAGCGCGCGCAGCGCCTCGTCCTCGAACGCCAGCGTGGCGCCGGTCAGCCCCATCAGCGCCAGCACCGCACCGGCACTGATGCCCAGCAGCCAGTGCAGCTGGAACAGGATTTTCTTGAACATCAACGGTCCGCTGGCGCCGACGGGGAGCGGCGATCGAGCCGGAAATTCTAGATGAGAATCATTCGCCAAGGGGCGAAAGCGGCCTGGCGGCTCAACCTTCCTTGAGCCAGCGTGCCACCTGCGGCGCAAAGTAGGTCAACACGCCGTCGGCGCCGGCGCGCTTGAAGCCCAGCAGCGATTCCAGCACGCACTTGCGCTCGTCCAGCCAGCCATTGGCGACGGCGGCCTTGAGCATCGCGTACTCGCCGCTGACCTGGTAGGCGTAGGTCGGCACGTGGAAGGTGTCCTTCACCCGCCGCACCACGTCCAGGTACGGCATGCCGGGCTTGACCATCACCATGTCCGCGCCCTCTTCCAGATCCAGCGCGATCTCGCGCAGCGCCTCGTCGCCGTTGCCGGGGTCCATCTGGTAGGTCTTCTTGTCGGCCTTGCCCAAGCTGTTGGCGCTGCCGAGCGCATCGCGGAACGGGCCGTAGAACGCCGAGGCGTACTTGGCCGAGTACGCCATGATGCTGACGTTGATCAGCTCGGGATTAGCGTCCAGCGCGCGGCGGATCGCGCCGATGCGCCCGTCCATCATGTCGCTGGGCGAGATGATGTCGGCGCCGGCCTCGGCATGCGAAACCGACTGCTTCACCAGCGCTTCGACGGTGATGTCGTTGAGCACGTAGCCGGCGGCGTCGATGATGCCGTCCTGGCCGTGGGTGGTGTACGGATCCAGAGCGACGTCGGTCATCACCCCCAGCTCGGGGAAGCGCGATTTCAGCGCGCGGATCGTGCGCTGGGTCAGGCCCTGGGGATTCCACGCCTCGGACGCATCCAGGCTCTTGGCCGAAGGATCGATCACCGGGAACAGGTCGATCACCGGGATGCCCAGCTCCAGCGCCTGCTCGGCTTCCCTGAGCAGTTCGTCGATCGACAACCGCTCCACGCCCGGCATCGACGCCACCGGTACGCGCCCTTCCAGCTCATGCACGAACACCGGCCAGATCAGATCGTCGACGGTCAGCGTGTGCTCGCGCATCAGCCGGCGGGTGAAGTCGTGGCGACGCATGCGGCGCGGGCGGTAATGCGGATGGCTCATGGCGGACTGTCTCGAAGCGATGGTTGCGGCAGACCGTCGGTCGGAAGCGGCACCGACCGACGACGACATGCCATCAATGGGGAAACACAGGCCGCGCATTCTACGCCCGGGGTGCGCCGCCGATTTCCGATGCGTCGGAATGTCGCGCCGTGGCACGGCGCAGGACCGAAGCGGGCTTTGTCCTGCGAATCCAGCCTCAGATCAGGCCGCCACCCAGCATCAGCCGGAACGTGCCGACCAGGATCACGATGCCGTTGAGCAGCAGGCCGGTCCTGGCCCGGCTGCGGTTTTCCGGCGCAGTGAACAGGATGCCGATGGCGGCGATGATCGCGCCGACCGCCGCGAACGGGATCAGGAACCAGTTGCCCCACCCCAGCAGCGGGATGAAGGCCAGGATCATCCACAACAGCGCCACGACACCCCACAGCAGGCTGATCAGTCCCATTTCATGCTCCTCGTTGATCCAGAGCCGCCACGATAGCGCCCCTTTGCGGCCCATGACCGGGCCGGTCGTCATGTCGCCTGGACCGGTCTTGGGCAGAATGGCGGAGCTCCGGCCACATTCAGCGGTACGGCCGGATCATGCGGACCATCACCGGAGGGGAATGCCATGACCAGACGCCTGTTGACCACTGCCCTGCTCGGCCTCGCGCTGGCCGGCTGCGCTAGCTCCTCGAAGGTGATGATGGGCCAGGCGCGCCCGCCGATTGATCCGGCGCTGGTGCGTGTCTACAACACGCCGCCGGTCGGCTCGGTGGAGATCGCGCAGATCGAATCGACCAGCGCCGCCGGTTTCGGCACCCAGGGCCAGACCGATGCCGCGCTGGAACGGCTCAAGCGTGAAGCAGCCAAGCTCGGTGCCAACGGCATCGTGCTGATGGGCGTGGGGTCGCAACGCTCCGGTGGCGGGGTGTCGGTCGGTGCCGGCACTTACGGCGGCCATGTGGGTGGCGGGTTGGGTATCGGGATTCCGACTACGCAGAAGCATGCGGCGGGTGTGGCGATCTGGGTGCCGGCTGGGGCGCAGGAGCAGCCGTAGTTTTCGGTGTTGCACGCTCGCGAGCGTGAGTTACCAGCCTCACTCGTGAAACCTGCCGCGGCCGAAGCCGCGGCGGTAAAGCGCTGAACCTTCAGCTCAACGCTGCGACGGAATGAACACTTCTTCCACCGCCTTGGCCAGCTGATCCGGCGGCAACAGACCTTGGTCGAGCAGGAAGTTGTTGAACTTCAACCGGTCGAACTTCGGCCCAAGCGCCAGCTCGGTGCGCATGCGCAGTTCCAGGATGCGGGTGTAACCGTAGAAGTAGCTGCCGGCCTGTCCCGGTGCGCGCACCATGTAGCGATCCAGCTCCTGCCGCGCCATTGCCGGTGATACGCCAACGTCGTTCTCCAGCACCTGCCGTGCGCGTTCGCGGTCGATCAGGCCGAGGTTGAGCATCGGGTCGAGCACCGCGCGGGCGGCGCGCAGCAGGCGCAGCTGCAGGGCGATCAACTGCCCGTCCAATGGCTCGTAAGGCACCATCTCGGCCTCGGCGTACAGCGCCCAGCCTTCGACGTTGACCGAGTTGAACGCGAACATGCTGCGTGCCAGCGATATGCCACGCTCGACCATCGCGGTGAACTGCAGTTCGTGGCCCGGCCGGCCTTCGTGCGCGCTCAGCGTCCACGCTGCCGCGCCGAAGTTGAAGTCATCGTACTGACCGCTCTTGCCGCTGCCCGCGTCGGGATTGCCGAGCGGCAGCACGAACTGGCCCTGCTGGCCGGTGTTGCCGATCAGCGGCGCCGGCAGGAAATGCGGTGCCGGCTGCGCCGCGCTCTCGGCGGCCGAGCCCAGGCGCATCTGCATCGGCCGGTTCGGTACGTCGACGATGCGCTGTGCGTGGATGATCGGGTCGATCCGGTCGATCACGCCCCGGTAATACGATTCCAGCTTGTCGTCGGCGATCTTGTCGCGCTTGAGCGCGCGGATCACATCGACGTAATCGCCGCCGGCCGGCAGGCCCTTCTCTTTCGCCACCAGCGGCGCGAGCTGGCGCATCGCCGAGCGGGTTTCCATGAACTCCAGTTCGGCGCGCTGGATCAGCAGCTGCGGGTCGATGTCGATGCCGACCTGCTTGAGCTGGAAGGCATACAACGGCGCAGGCAACCGCGTGTCCTCGCGCGCCTTGGGCAGCACCTCGGCGCGGGTCCAGGCGGCGTAATCCTTGAGCTGGGTCGATACCGCCGCGATCACCTCGCGATCCTTGATGCCGTACTTGGCGAACAGCTGGTCGATGCCGGCGATGTAGGTATCGACATTGGCCAGCGCCTGCTCGACCTCGATCCGGGTCGGCTGCAGCAATTGCGCATCGCCCAGCCGCTCCTCGTAACGCGCACGCGCTTGCGTGGCGATCGGCGTACCGCCCGGCAGCAGGCCGGCGTAGTTGCGCAGGCGATCCAGCGCGCGGGCGCGACGCGACGCCGGGGTCTGGTCGGAAAGCAGGTAGTTCATGCCACCGAACACCAGCTTGGGCACGTCGACCCAGGGCAGCAGGTAGCGCTCTTCGAGCTGGCTGCCTTCGGTCTGGCGATCGGCGGCGGCGATCATGATTTCCAGATCCTGGCGCACATTCGGATCGCGCTCGACCGCGAGTTTCTGTTGCAGCGCGGCACGCGCCTTGCCCAGGGCATCGCGCTGACGCTGGTCGTGACCGGGACCGAGATCGGTCACCTTGTCGTCGTAGCCGGGCACACCGAAGAAGCTGGCTTCCTCGGGCTGGAACGGCGCCTGCGCCTGCAACAGGATCTGCGCGTACTCGTTGCTGCGCGTGACCCATTGCGGCGTGGCCGGCGTAGCAGACTTGGCGGGAGCCGCCAGCGCGGACGGGGACAGCGGCGCAAGCAGCGCCAACGAGACGGCCAGGACGAGCGGTTTCATCGGGTGGTCTCCTGAGTCGGAACGGCAGGACCGGCAACGTACGTCCCCGGCCACGGCCGGGCAACGGGTCAAAGGTCATGCCGACCGCTGAAGGCTGCTTCCAAATACCCGGCAGGACGTTCATTCCGTTGGCGATGCGGTTCTCGCCCTTTTTCTTCGCCATTGCTTTACAAGCTCGCGGCGGCTGGGTATGTAGCGCTCGCCTAGGAATTCCGATCTGGCGATGCGGTCGGCACGGAACAAGCGGAAGTCGTTGCGCAACTCACACCATCCAGCAATGAATCGTTTCGATTCGACAAAGCCCAGCATGATCGGCCAAATCGTGCGCTCCGATGCAATGCCTTCCTGATCCGCGTACACAATCTTCATCTTGCGCTGCCCGCGCATCGCCTTGCGTACCAGACCCAGGTCGAGACCGGAAGCGCCCCCTTTTTGACGGCCCACGTAGATCGCATCATCGTCCAGCCCCCTGCGTATCTCGGGCGGCAAGACGGCGCCGATCTTGGCCAGTGCGTTCTGGGCAGCGAGCGCCAGCGTATCGTCTGTCTGGCGACTGACCCACTGCACGCCCGCGACCAATGCCTGCACTTCCTCCTCGGTGAAGGACATGGGCGGCAACAGAAAACCGGGGCGCAGGATGTACCCGACCCCGGCTTCGCCATCAATGTCTGCCCCCATCGCCTGCAATGTAGCGATGTCGCGATAGACCGTGCGCAGCGATACACCGGTTTCCTGCGCCAGCACTTGGCCGGACACCGACCCGCGGTGCCGACGAAGCACTTGCATCAGCTCAAACAGTCTATGGCTGCGCGCCATGCCTACTCCATGGCGACCAGGCCTTTCCCATTGAGTTTGCTCCCGGACTCCAACGCGGCGATCAATCCGATCGCCGCATTCAACGGCACGATTTTGGCAACCGGCAAGCGGTACTCGCCTTCCTGAGCCGCGCGCGCAAGCGAATCCAGAATGTCGGCGCGCGGCGTGCAGACAATCGGCTTCAACCGACGGTTGAAGATCGCACGGATGAACTTGCCCGGTGTCGGATTGATGTCCAGGAACACACCATCCTGCTTTGTCAAAGCAAAACCCGTTGTGGCTGGCAGGACACCGGCTGTGTCGTACACCACATCGAAGTGCTCGCCGAGCTTCGACAGATCGGTGATTCGATAGTCAACCACGCGCTCGAGTCCGAGCGCCTGCGCATGCTCCATCGCCCCGGCGCTGCAGCTACCCGACACCGTGGCACCCAACATCCGCGCAAGCTGCACGCTCGCTTCGCCCACTGCGCCAGTACAGCCGTTGACGAACACATGCTGGCCGGCGCTCAGCTTCGCTTTGTCCACCAACCCGTTCCAGGCGGTGACGCCCGGGGTCGCAAGACAAGCAGCATCCTCAAAGGACATGGCATCGGGCTTGTGAGCCAGCAGGGTTTCGCTGGTGACCACCATCTGACCAAGTGCGCCGCTCTGCTTGATACTCGCCATACCGAACACCGCATCACCGGGATTAACGCGCATGACACTCGGGCCGACCGCGATCACCGTGCCGGAAAAATCGCTGCCCATCGCACGCGGGAATACTTTGCCCGTGACCATCTTCAGGTAGCCGTTGCGCAGCTTCCAATCGATGGGATTGATCGCGGCAAACTTCACCTTCACCACCACCTCGCCCCGGCCCGGAGCAACCGGCTCGAACGCCTCCAGCCGCATCAGTTCCGGGCCACCGTACCTGTCGTATTGAATACGTTTCATGAAAAGGCTCCAATCGTTCAGTGCGGCTGTACCAACGCCATATACGCAGCAAACGGGGTGGCGTCGTAGATGACGTCGGTGGAAGCGAGTTTGCCGTCGTTGACCTTGACCAGCTCGGCGACAAGACAATAGGGAACGGGATGAGTCTGCACCTCATAGACCACGACGGCTTGTTTCTCGTCACCGTATACGGCGAGGACGGTCAGCTCCGTGATCATCTGGAAGAATCCCTCATGGAACGCGCGGAAACGCTCCAGGCCAGTGATCCGTCCAATTGGCGAGGTGCAGATTACGTCTTCTGCCGAAAGCGAAAGGATCGTTTCGGCATCCTTGGCTGCGATGGCCTCAACGTAAGTGCGCGCGACTTCGAGGGCGCTGGAATAGGCGGTGGTCATGATGGAACTCCTGTCGGGTTGGGAGCGCCAATCTAGACCCTCATACTGACAGATTCTGTCAGTATCGTGCGAGTAACGCCCAAACCGGCAAGCCCGCCGACCAGGGACTGGCAAGGCCGGCTTGACCGCCTCCTTAATGTGGCTCCGGTTCTATGCGAACCGAGCCGTTCCAATGGGCTACGGCGTCAAGAAGCGCGCGATGAACGCCTCGACAGTGCGATAGCGGTGCAGCGCGTCGCGGCCGGACAGGCCGTGCTTGGCCCCCGGATACGTCATTAACTCGAACGGCGTGCCGCGCTTCTGCAGGTCGCTCATCAGCGAAGTGCTGTGGGTGAACAGCACGTTGTCGTCGGCCATGCCGTGGATCAGCAGCAACTTCGAGGTGAGCCCATCCAGGTGTTCGGCCACGCGTGCTTCGCGATAGCCGGATACGTTCGCCGCCGGCAGGCCCATGTAGCGCTCGGTGTAGTGCGTGTCGTACAGCGCCCAGTCGGTGACCGGCGCACCAGCCACGCCACAGGCATAGGCGTCGCTGTGCTTGGCCAGCAGCATCAGCGTCATGTAGCCGCCATTGGACCAGCCCTGCACGCCGATGCGCGATGCGTCCACCCACGGCTGTGCTTTGAGCCATTCGATGCCGCGCAGCTGGTCGTCCACTTCCACCGTGCCCTGGCGGCCGTACAGCGCGCCGCCGAAATCACGACCGCGGCGCGGCGTGCCGCGATTGTCCAGCGAGAACACCACGTAGCCGTGCTGGGCGAGGTACTGGTCGAACATCGCATCGGCGCGCACCGGCCAGCTGTCGGTCACGGTCTGTGTAGCCGGGCCGCCGTAAACATAGACCACCACCGGGTGTTTCCGCGTCGGATCGAAGCTCTCGGGCTTGGTCAATCGATAGTGCAGCTCGGTGTGGCCGTCGGCGGCGGTGAGCGTGCCGAACTCGATCGGGCGTAGTGCGTCGCGATAATTCGCGAACGGATGCTGCGGATCGGCCAGGTCGTTGTTCACCAGCGTGGCGAGCTTTTCGCCATCGGCCTTGAACAGCTCGATCTGCGGTGGCGTGGTGGTGTTGGACCAGCTGTCCACGTACACGCTGGCGTTGCGTGCGAAGCTGATCGCGTGGGTGCCGTGCACGCGGCTGATTTTCTCGACCGGGCCGCCGGCCAGCGGCACTGCGTACAACTGCTTCTCGATCGGTGAATCCCGGGTGGCGGTGAAGTAGGCCGTACCGGTGACCTCGTCGACGGCTTCGACCTGATCGACGATCCATTCGCCAGAGGTCAACGGCGTCAGCGTGGTGCCGTCCATCGAAGCCAGATACAGGTGTGCGTAACCGCTGCGCTCGGAATTCCACAGCAGGCGGCCGTCGGCTAGAAAGCGCAGGTCGTCGTGCAGCGGCGCCCAGGTCGGCGAGGTCTCGCTGAGCAGCGTGCGCTGTGTGCCGGTCGCCAGCGTCGTCTCGATCAGGTCGAGCGTCTTCTGGTCACGCGACTGGCGCTGGAATGTGAGCCGTTGCGGATCGCGCCAGTCCACGCGGGCGAGGTAAATGTCCTCGTCGGGCCCCAGATCGACCCACTGCGGCAACGCATCGGGCCTCGGCACGATCACGCCGAGCTGCACGCGCACGTTCGGCTGGCCCGCCTGCGGATAACGCTGCTCGACCACGTCGGTGCGATCGGCGTGGACTTCGTAGCGCTTCTGCACCGGCACCGACGTCTCGTCGATGCGGGCGAAGGCGATCGCCGAATCATCCGGCGCCCACCAGTAGCCGGTGTGGCGGCCCATTTCTTCATCGGCGACGAACTCGGCCACGCCGTTGCCGACGGTCTCGCTGCCGTCATGAGTGAGCTGCGCTTGCGTGCCGCTGTTCAGGTCGATCACCCACAGGTCGCGATCACGCACGAAACTGACGAAGCCGCCTTGCGGGGACAGTTTCGGGTCGGTGGCGAAGCCTTCGTCGTGGGTGAGCCGGCGCACCGCCGCGCTGCCATGCCGGCGCAGGTCGTACAGGTACAGCTCGCCGCCGAGCGGGAACAGCAGCGTTTGTGCGTCCGGCGCCCATTGGTAATCGACGATGCCGCTGTAGGCAGCGATGCGCTGGCGTTCGCGACGTGCCTGCTCGGCCTCGCTCAGCGTTTCGGTTCCCGGCAGCAATACTTGGGAATCGACCAGCAGACGGGTCTGGCCGCTGGCGATGTCGTACTCCCACAGGTCGAGCCGGTTGCGGTCGTCCGCTTTGCCGCGCAGGAAGCTCACGCGCGAGCCATCGGGTGCTATCTGCGGCTTGAGCAGGGTCGGGCCGGATAGCGGTAGCGGCCCGGTGATGGCTTCGAGGGTGAGCTTTTCGGCAGCGGACATGGTGTTTCCCAGAATGCAGACACACACAGCAGCGGTTCTGGATGACCTAAGGCCACTCAGAGCCGCTCCTGCGGCAGAGGTTCACTTCTGCCCGAACAGGTGTTTGCGCTCCTCATCGCTCAGCGGCTTGCCGGCGTTGGGGTTGACTTGCTCCCTGAGCGCGTAGGCGCGCGCCGTCGCCGGACGCGCAGCAATCTCAGCCTGCCAACGCTGTACGTGCGGATAGGGCGTCATGTCCAGCGGAGCGCGGTCATAGGCATTGATCCACGGATAGATCGCCATGTCGGCGATGCTGTAGCTGTCGCCGGCGACGAACGCATGCTTCTGCAGCTGGCCGTCGAGCACGCCCAGCAGGCGCTTGACCTCGTTGGTGTAGCGCTCGATCGCGTACGGGATCTTTTCCGGTGCGTAGACGTTGAAGTGGCCGTACTGGCCGGTCATCGGTCCCAGTCCGCCCATCTGCCACATCAGCCATTGGTTGACCGCGACCTTCTCGCGCACATCCGCGCCGAAGAAACGGCCGGTCTTGTTGGCCAGGTACAGCAGGATCGCACCGGACTCGAACACGCTGATCGGCGCGCCGCCATCGGCCGGTTGGTGATCGATGATCGCCGGCATCTTGTTGTTCGGCGAGAACGCCAGGAACCCCGGCTTGAACTGGTCGCCGGCACCGATGTTGACCGGCTTGATCGTGTAATCCAGCCCGGCCTCTTCCAGGAACAGGGTGATCTTGTGGCCGTTCGGCGTGGGCCAGTAGTACAGGTCGATCATGGCAGCTCCGATGTGGGTTTGATGCCGACGCGGCTGCGCGGCGAACAGGAACGCCGATGGTAGGCCAAGCCGGCGTACGACCACGGCAACACAGCGTTTTGCCACACCAACGCTCTACCCCACACAGGCTCCGCTCTACGATGGCGGCTGCAACGCGCGCAACTTCGGGCTTACCAGTGGAACGGTCAGCATCGTGCTGGCTACCGCCATCAGCAGCAGCGCGGTGAAGGTCGGGCTGGTGATGATCTGCTTGTCGAGCAGCACGTTGGCGAAAATGATCATGATCAGCGCCTTGGTCTGCAGCAGCCAGCCGATCAGCGAGGCTTCTCCTGGTGGCCAGCCCAGCAAACGCCCGGCCAGACGCACACCGGCCAGCTTGCCGAGCACCGACGCGACCAGCAGCGCCGCCGCGACCACGAATACCGCCGCACCGCCGACCGACCAGTCAGTCTTCAGGCCGGTGCTGAGGAAGAACACCGGCATCATCACCAGCAGCACGTGATGGCGCAGCATGTCCAAGGCCTGCTGCTCGAACCATTCCGCATCCATCACCACACCGGCCAGGAACGCGCCGACCATGAAGTGCAGGCCCGACCAGTCCGCGCCAAACGCGCACAGCGCCAGCCAGATCAGCGCCAGGTACCAGCGGTCGCGCTCGGGCACGGCCCGCATCAGCGCGCGGAAGCCGACGCAGGCCAGCGCGAACACCGCCAGGAACGTCGCCTGCCGGCCGATCCGCTCCCAGTCCAGCAACACCAGCGCCAGCACGCCCCAGATCGCGATGTCGTCCAGGCTGGCGTAGCGCAGGATGCGCTGGCCCAGTGGCGTGCGCAGCAGCGCGAGTTTTTCCATCAGCAGGATCAGGATCGGCAGCGCCGTCACCGCACAGGCCATGCCGATGCCGAGCACGAACTGCCACGGCCGGCCGGCATCGCCGCGCCAGCCGGCAAAACCGAGCATGCCGACCGCGACCACCGCGCCGGCCAGCAGCGGCACGCTCAGCGCCAATCCCGCGGTGACGCCGGTTTCGATCCGGTTGCGCCACGCCTTGCGCAGGTCCAGCTCGATCCCGGCGATCATCACGAACAGCATCACCGACCACCACGCCAGGCCGTTGAGCGTCTTGATCACGTCCGGGTTGAACACGAACCGGTAGTAGTCCGGGAACGCCTTGCCGAGCAGCCCCGGCCCGAGCAGGATGCCGGCGATGATCTGCACCACCACCAGTGGCGCGTAGTAATCGGTGCGCGCCAACCGCCACACCAGATACGGGATGGAGACGATGATCGCCATCGCGATCAGGAACACTTCGGTCGTGCTCAGCGGGTGTGCCATGGCGGCCAGAGGTGATGGGACGGCGGATTATGGCGCCAGTTGACACGCTTGGCAGCGCGAGGACACGCGGCTACCCTGCGGCTCCCCCTGTCATGCCGCCTTCCGATGCCGTCGCCCCAGAAGCTTTCGCCCGTTCCCGCCCTGATCTTCGCCTCGCGCTGGCTGCAGTTGCCGCTGTATCTGGGCCTGATCCTCGCCCAGGGCGTCTACGTATTCCTGTTCGGCAAGGAGCTGTGGCACCTGATCCACGAGGCGCCGAGCCTGGGCGAGCAGCAGATCATGCTGATCGTGCTCGGCCTGATCGACGTGGTGATGATCTCCAACCTGTTGATGATGGTGATCGTCGGCGGCTACGAGACCTTCGTCTCGCGGCTGGGCCTGGAAGGCCACCCGGACCAGCCGGAATGGTTGAGCCACGTCAACGCCTCGGTGCTGAAGGTGAAGCTGGCGATGGCGATCATCGGCATCTCCTCGATCCACCTGCTGAAGACCTTCATCGCCGCCGGCGCGCTTGGCGGCATGCCGCTGTGCACGCCGGAAGTGCTGAGCAAGACCGCCGGCCAGGTCGCCCAGGTCAGTTGCGCCACCCTGACCGAGCCGGGTGTGCTGTGGCAGACCATCATCCACTGCGTCTTCATCCTGTCGGCGATCGGCATCGCCTGGACCGACCGGCTGATGGCGGCTCCCGCGCGTGGGCGCGACGACGCCCACTGACGTGGCTTGGGTCACAGATTTTTCCGCGATGGATGCACGCCGGTCTGCCCGACCCGCGTCTGTCGATGCTAGATTGCGAGGCCTGTCGCCAGTTCCGGGAGAAGCCGGTGACGGTCCAAGCCGCTGCCGTTCAATCGCAATGGGGTCAAGGGGGAAAACATGTCGGATCTGAAGATGGGCCGTAAGGCACGAGGGGCTGTGCCGCGACTCGTACCACTGCTTTTTCTGGCGGGCCTGAGCGCCTGCTCCGGACAAGGCGACAAGCCGGCGGCCGAAACGCCCGCCGATGCCGCCAGCGCACCGGCGGCGACGCCTGCCGCCGCACCGGCCACGACCGCGCCGGCCGATGCCGCGCAGTCGTCCGAGGTCACGACGCTGTCGGTGGAGCAACTGCGCGAAGCTGCCACCCAGGCCTTGCGCGACAACCGCATGTACGCGCCGGCCGGCAACAACGCCGTCGAGTACTACCTGGCGTTGCGCGACAAGCAGCCCGGCGACGCTGCCGTCAGCAGCGCGCTGACCGACCTGCTGCCGTACACACTGATCGCCGCCGAGCAGAGCATCGGCCGCGAGGAATTCCCCGAAGCGCAACGCCTGGTGGCGTTGATCGAGCGGGTCGATCCCAAGGCGCCGGCGCTGCCACGCCTGAAGGCCGGCGTGGCCAACGGCATCCAGAACGCAGCCAACCGCAGCGCGCAGGAAAGCGATCGGGTCAAGCGGGAAACCGAGCAGAAGACCCAACAGCAGGCCGAACAGAAGCGGCTGTCCGAGCAGCAGGCCAAGGAAGCGGCCGCAGCACAGCAGATCGCCGCCCAGCAGGAAGCCGCCCGTCAGCAGGCTGCCGAGACCGAACGCCAGGCCGCCGCCCGACGCGAAGCCGAGCAGCGTGCCGCTGCCCAGCAGGCACCGGCCAAGCCAGCGACCACGGCGGCCGCGCCGGCAGCACAGACGCTGCGCCCGATCAGCACCCCGGCGCCGCGCTATCCACCCGAAGCCCTGCGTGCCGGCACTGCTGGCGAGGTACTGGTGGAAATCACGGTCGGCACCGATGGCTCGGTCACCAGCTCACGCGTGCTGCGATCGACCCCGGCGCGCGTGTTCGACCGCGAAGCACTCAACGCGATCAAGCGCTGGAAGTTCGAGCCTGTCGCCGCGCCGGTCACCACGCGCCGCACGCTGTCGTTCAACCCGGGCACCTGAGCCTGGCACGACCCGCCGGTTCAATCTGCTCGAGAAGAAAACCCGGCTCCGGCCGGGTTTTCTTTTGGCCGCGTTCGCACTTGATCTGGACGAGCGAGCCGTTCTGAAGTCATCTGGCTTTCCGACATGGTGGGCCCTTTGTGAAGGAAAGCCCGGTACAGCCAATCTCATGTGGGAAGGACTCGGGTAAAACCCGCCTTTTGTAGGAGGGACTCTGGGTGGCCTCGGGCCATCAGTCCCGACGCTTTACCGATAAAGCCCATCGGGACTGATGGCCCGAGGCCACCCAGAGTCTCTCCCACAAGATCTCTCGCGCTCGAACAGAGCGCCTTGCTTCCTCAACTGACTTTCCTGATTGACACCACCACGTCGAGCATCCACTGAGCCGCGACCACCACTCCGTTCAGGTGCCAGTCCATGCCGCTGCACATGCCATTGAAGGCCACTTCTTCGGGGAAAAAGCGCAAAAAATGCGTCATATCGATGACGCGAGTGATTCGTGAGCTTCGCTTTTCAGGTTCGTGAGCTTAGAAAAAACTAACCCTTGCTGCGTATTTCTGCGCCGCCGCGTCGGACCGCTTGCCGGTCAACGCCTGCATCGCTCCCTCTCTCCCAAGCAAGGAATTATTTATGAACAAGTCGGCCATCGCACTGATCCTCTCCGTAGCAGGCCTGTCATTGACTCCCGACGTCTTCGCACAGAGTGCCGACAACGCGGGCTGGTTCGTCGGCGGCAACGCCGGCCGCACCGAGATCAAGAAGGGCAGCTACGATGGCGGCGACACCGGCTACAGCGTCGGCGGCGGCTACCGCTGGGGGCTGTTCCCCTGGTTGGCGGTGGGCTTCGAGGTTGGCTACAACGACCTGGGCAACATCAAGGCCAAGAACCTGTTCAACAACCAATCGGTCGTCGGCGACAAGAGCCAGCTGCACGGCTGGACGGTCGGCATGAACCAGCGCTTCGCCTTCGGCCCGAAGTGGTACGCCAGCGTTCGCGGCGGCGTGTACGGCTGGCAGGGCCACGGCCTGAGCAACGACGAACTGACCGCCGAGCGCCACGATCTCGACAAGGTCTCCTGGTACGCCGGCGCCGGCGCCGGCTACAACTTCACCGACCACCTGAGCGCCGGCCTGGCCTACGACCACTACGACGCCAAGAAGCTCGGCGTCGACCTGAGCACCAACATGGCCTCGGCGAACGTCGAGTACCGGTTCTAAGTCACAAACTCGCACGAGCCTGGGGGCGTGCGATGGCGATAGCAACGATTGTTGCTGTTGCTATTGCTCGTGATTTTGCCTTCGCTGTTGCGGTTGATTTTTGCTCTTGCCGTTGGCTCTTCCGGGGCCCCTGCCGCAGCGGCGGAGACGGCGGGAAAAACCCGAAGGGCGACGCACATGGATGTGCGTCGTTTTCTGCCGCGGCATGGATGCCGCGTCAGAAAATCCCGTCGGCTCCGCGGACCCGTAGCGAAGCGAAGGGCGCGTAGGCCGGGGTGTGCTTGATCAGCCATTCGGCTGCTGTAAAGCGCTTCTTTTGGTTACTTTTCTTTGCACAAGCAAAGAACAAGTGACTCGCTCCGAAGGAGCGAAAGCCTTTGCTGTTGCAGTTGCAGTTGCTGTCGTCGCCCCAACGTCAAACCCAAGAAGCAACGTCCATGGATGATCAGCCTTCGGCTGCTGAAAAGCGCTTCCCGCATTCGCGGGGATGACGATAGTGAGATGACGATGAGATGGTGCGGAAGTCACTGGGTCCCCGCCTACGCGGGGACGACGGTAGAGGGATACCGCGGAAAGCACCGGATCCCCTTTCCGCCGAGACGACAGCGGACAAACCCCGCGAACAGTCCCCTCAAATCCCACCCCACCCGCTTGACGCCCCGCCCCCGAACGCCCACCATGTGCGCCGCCAAGGTATACATCGCTTCATTCGGATGAAGCGATGTATTTAAACGGGAATCCGGTGAAGCGGCCCTGCCGCCATTCCGGAGCTGCCCCGCAGCGGTGAATGGAAACGACCCCCGCCAACAGCACTGAGCCCTCAAGGCTTGGGAAGCGGCGGGCATTAGGCCCCCGTGCGCATGCACGGCGCGTCCATCAGCCCGAATACCGGCCTGGGCCGGAGGACACGACCGTCCTTCGTTTCGACCTGGCGCTCCGCGGGGAGCGGCCGGACGTGCGTACGCATGCGTTGCGGACGCCGTCCGTCGTGCCCGCTGGCGCCGGTTCGCCCGCGGGGGCGAAGGTCGCTGGCGTGGCGGGCACGGATGCACGACGCGCGGTTCCTTCGTTCCTCAATGCCCAATGACGCAATGAGGAAAACAACATGACGATCGTGACCAACCTGGGCTTCCCGCGCATCGGTGCGCGGCGTGAGCTCAAGCGCGCGCTGGAAAGCCACTGGCAGGGCCAGAGCAGCGCCGCGCAACTGCAGGACAACGCACGCGAACTGCGTGCGCGGCACTGGCGGCTGCAGGCCGAGGCCGGTGTCGATGTGCCGCCGAGCAACGACTTCAGCCTGTACGACCACGTGCTCGATACGGCAGTGCTGTTCGATGCCATCCCCGAGCGCTATCGCGCGCTCACCGATGCCGATCCGCTGGCCGGCTACTTCGCGATGGCGCGTGGCGTGCAGCGCAACGGCATCGACCTGCACGCGCTGGAGATGACCAAGTGGTTCGACACCAACTACCACTACCTGGTGCCGGAACTGCATGCCGATCAGAGCTTCCGCCTGCGTGGCGACAAGCCGGTCGCCGAGTTCCAGGAAGCCTTGGAGCTGGGCATCCGCACCCGGCCGGTGCTGCCCGGGCCGGTGAGCTTCCTGTGGCTGTCCAAGAGCGTGGACGGCAGCGATCGTCTCGCCCTGCTGCCACGCCTGCTGCCGGTCTATGCCGAACTGCTTGAGCGACTGCACGTCGCCGGCGCCGAGTGGGTCCAGTTGGACGAGCCGGTGCTGGCGCTCGACCTCGACCCGCGCTGGCAGCAGGCCGTGCACGATGCCTACGCCACGCTCGCCACCGGTGCGCGTCCGCAGTTGCTGCTGGCGACCTATTTCGGCGCGCTGGGCGACAACCTCGAACTGGCCGCCACGTTGCCGGTGGAGGGTCTGCACCTGGATCTGGTGCGCGGCACCGAGCAACTCGACGCGGTACTCAAGGTGCTGCCGGCCGGACGCGTGCTTTCCGCCGGCCTGGTCAACGGCCGCAACGTATGGCGCACCGCGCTGGACAACGCGCTGATCCTGGCCCGCTACGCGCAGGGCCACGTCGGCGCCGACAAGCTGTGGCTGGCGCCGTCGTGCTCGCTGCTGCACGTGCCGGTGGATCTGGAGCAGGAAAAGAGCCTGGATGCCGAACTGCGCAGCTGGCTGTCGTTTGCCCGGCAGAAGCTCGGCGAGCTGCGCACGCTGGCCGATGCGCTCGACGGCCGTACCTCGGCCGAAACCGGATTGGCGCAGGCGCGCCAGGCGCTGGAATCGCGTCGCCAGTCGCCGCGCGTGCATCGCCCCGAGGTGGAGCGCCGGCTCGCCATGCTCGGCCCGGATGCTGCGCGTCGTGCCGGTCCGTATCCGCAGCGCGCCGTCGCTCAGCAGCAGGCACTGCAACTGCCTGCCTATCCCACCACCACGATCGGTTCGTTCCCGCAGACCCACGAAGTGCGCGAAGCACGCGCGCAGTTCAAGTCGGGTCGGCTCGATGCGAGCGAGTACGACGCGTTCCTGCGTGCGCAGACCCAGCGCTGCGTGCGCGAGCAGGAGCGGATCGGGCTGGACGTGCTGGTGCACGGCGAATTCGAGCGCAACGACATGGTCGAATACTTCGGCGAGCAGCTCGACGGCTTCGCCTTCACCAAGCTTGGCTGGGTGCAGAGCTACGGCTCGCGTTGCGTCAAGCCGCCGATCATCTACGGCGACGTGGCGCGGCCGGCACCGATGACGGTGTACTGGTCGGCCTATGCGCAATCGCTGACCGCCAAGCCGATGAAGGGCATGCTGACCGGTCCGGTGACGGTGCTGCAGTGGTCGTTCGTGCGCGACGATCAGGAACGTGCGCGCACCTGTCGGCAGATCGCACTGGCGTTGCGCGATGAAGTGCGTGACCTGGAAGCGGCCGGGATCGGCGTGATCCAGATCGACGAGCCGGCGATCCGCGAGGGCCTGCCGCTGCGTCGCGCCGACTGGAGCGCCTATCTCGATTGGGCGGTGGAAGCGTTCCGCATTGCCTCCTCGGGCGTGCGCGATGCTACCCAGATCCATACCCACATGTGCTACTCCGAGTTCAACGACATCATCGAAGCGGTGGCGGCGATGGACGCCGACGTGATCTCGATCGAGACCTCGCGCTCGCGCATGGAGCTGCTCGACGCATTCGTGAAGTTCCGCTATCCCAACGCGATCGGCCCGGGCGTGTACGACATCCACTCGCCACGCGTGCCGTCGTCGGAAGAGATGGTGCGACTGCTGGAGAAGGCGCGCGCGGTGCTGGCGCCGGAACAGCTGTGGGTGAACCCGGACTGCGGGTTGAAGACCCGCGGCTGGCGCGAGACCGAGGCTGCGTTGCAGGCGATGGTCAGTGCCGCGCGGAGACTGCGTGCGGGGGTGGCGGCCGCGGCTTGAGTCAGCGGACAGACAGAAGGACGACGTCATCTCCGCTCAGGCGGGGATGACGGTATGTCGACACCATGGTCGTCCTGTCCGATTCCGGATCTGCCAATGCGATTGCTCTTGCAGGAGCGGCGTCAGCCGCGATGAGGCGTTACCGGTAACGCCTCATCG
>NZ_JBYSVX010000050.1:0-23239 GCF_058986605.1 Pseudomonas sp. GW821-FHT07E12
CCCCCCCCCCCCCCCCCCCCCCCCCCCCCCCCCCCCCCCCCCCCCCCCCCCCCCCCCCCCCCCCCCCCCCCCCCCCTGCGCCCCCTGTCCGAGCGTGGCTTACGGCCCCTTCGGCAGCCTGGCGATGGAGATGCCGACGATCAGCGGCTGCTCCGATGTGGTGGTGCCGGTGAAGCTATGGCCTTGCTCGCTTTCGCTCCAGCCGGCCTTCTCCATGCCGCCCTCGGCCTCGAAGGTGAACGGGCCGATCCGCAACCCGGTGGAGACTTTGAATTTCTCCGAGAACTGGCTGTAGGTGCCCTTGCTGACGACGATGGTGAAGGTCGGCTTGTAGCCCACGTACATGCCGGTCTTGAGCAGCCCCAGGAAGCCCTCCTCGCCGAATACCGCCTGGGTGCCGTCACCGCCGTCGGCGCTGTAGCCCTTGATGAACGGCCCGGCGCCCTTGCTGCGCACGAACGGGCCGTTGTACCAGTCGCTGGGCTGGATCTGGATCAGGTCCAGCGCCTCGAATTCGACACTCACGTCCAGATTGTTGTCGGTCTCGAACTCGTCCACGCGCTCCCAGCTGCCGTTGACCCGCACCTCCCAGAACCACTGCCGGATCGAGGTTGATCCGCCGGCCCAGGTCTTCTTGTAGTCGTAGGAAGCATCGCGATTGCTGAAGCCGATCGATCCACCGCCGGGGCCCTGGCCGGCCTGCACCGCGTCGAGCCACTCGCTGGCGCTCTGCGCGACCGACCAGTTCGGCACGAGCGGGAACTGCGACAGGTTCGGATCATTGAGTTTGGCGAAGAACGCGGTGTTCTTGGCCTGCATCTGGGCATCGGCGAGCCCCGCCGTATTGGCCTGCCTCACCAGCGCATCGAAGTTGGTCTGGGCCTGGTCCATCTTGGTGCCGGTACTGGCGATCTTGGTCTGCCAGCCCTTGGCGGCGGGCGAGCCCAGCCAGGCGGTGAAGGTGGGATTGTTGTCCTTCACCTCGTCCAGGTAGGTCGAGCGGGCCTGGTTGTAGGCAATGGTGTAGTTGTTGCTGGCCAGGGTCAGCGCATCCTCGGCGGTCTTGAGCTTCTGCCGCAGGTCGGCATCGTCGGTGGCCGCGGGGATGACGTTGAGGAACTCCTGGTAGGCCTGGTGCAGGCGGTCGCCGCTGGAGGCATAGGCGCCGACGGCGCTCCACTGCGGGACGGTGGAGCAGAAGTCGTACTGGGCAGTGCCGATGAAGCCGGGCTGCTGGACCGGCCAGTTCCACACGGTGAACGGGTACAGCAGCTGGAAGGTGTCCGGGCTGGCGCCGAGGGCGTCGGTCAGTGCCTGGTACAGGAGGCCCCAGGGCTTCTGGTCATAGGTATCCGCCTGCAGGGCGGCCACATTCAATCGCTGGCGGTCAGCGGCACCGTGGCGGAACAGGGAGGCATGTACGTCGTCGTTGTCCGCGCTGGTTTCGGTCAAAGAAGGGTTGAGCATGGGTCGATCCTCGAAGGCAGCGCCGCCTGGGCGCCGCTGGGGTGCCTGAAACGCCGCTGCCGCGATGGCAGTGGACCCCGGTGCGGCACGGATGGCCGGGACCGATGCACCGTGCGCGGGCGTCCCGGGCTTTACCTTACGGGCACCTTACGATCTTGAAAGTTCTTCAATATCAATGGATTGCCCGGGGTCATGACGCGCTCGGCCATGCGCCCGCCGTCATCACATCGACGCGGTCGGAGACCGCTGGCGGGTGTGGGAGGCGATCGTAAGGTTTCGGTAAGGCGTCGATCGGGCAAGGGGCGCGATGAATGTGGCGTGGGAGGGGCGATACCCAACCGCCGGACCGGCATGGGTCGGCCCGCCATTCGATCGATTCAGGAGCATTGCCATGATTTCTTACCGCTTCTATTCCCTGCTGCTGTTGGCACTGGTCACCGCCTGTTCCAGTCCCGGCCTGCGGCAGGGATCCCTCGTGTCCGATTCGGTGACCGAGGCGGATGTAAAGGCGCGTTCCAAGCTCGAAGGCTGCGAGCTGATTCCTTATGACGGCAAGCGTGCGATCTGCATCACGCAGAACAACGGCCTGCACGGCGCGAATGCCTGCGATGCCCTGGCCTGCCAGAAGGCCGCGGGCCAGGCAGCCAACGTGCAACGCATGACCGCGTGGCAAAGCTGTGTGGACCGTCGAACCGCCATCAACCAGCAGTTCGCCAGCACGACCAAGGATCTGGATGCCTTCAAGAGCGGCCCTCAGTACAAGGGCTGGAGCCAGTCCGGCAAGACGGCCATGAAGACGTTGCTCGACAAGATCAAGGCCGGAACACCGGGGCACAACACGGCGTTGAAAAATGCCAAGCAGGCGTTGGCGGACTGCAAGAAAGTCGTGGGGTGAGGGGCATGGCGCGGCGGAGTGGATCCGCCGCGGCAGCGGGGCTCAGGCGACGAGCCAGGAAACGAGCAAGGAGAACAGCGATGGGCTGGTTTCCACGTCGCTGCTGGCTGGGCTGATTTCCGGGTCGTTGCCGACCTGAGGCATGAGGGCGAGTAACGGGGGGCGCTCTGGTCGTTGCCGACTTGAGGCATGAACGCGATATCGATGTTCGGAGCGGTCTCGATTTTGTCCGCTGGGACCGAGTTACTCGCAAAAGCCGGGGAACTCAAAGCTGCGAGGACGAGCAGGGAGAATATTCTGGCTTTAAGGCACTGGGTCCCCGCCTTCGCGGGGACGACGATATTCGGGAAGCTGCTTGAACTCGATGCTGATCAGCTGCAAG
This sequence comes from Pseudomonas sp. GW821-FHT07E12, assembly GCF_058986605.1. Classification (NCBI taxonomy): domain Bacteria; kingdom Pseudomonadati; phylum Pseudomonadota; class Gammaproteobacteria; order Pseudomonadales; family Pseudomonadaceae; genus Pseudomonas; species Pseudomonas sp. GW821-FHT07E12. Next base: position 2,745 of record NZ_JBYSVX010000050.1, read on the forward strand.
TTTGGAGCGGTATTCTGATGGCTGATAACTGCAATGGCCGGCGGACCACTGAAGTATTCAAGCCTTCGATAGACTCTTCATGGCCTGACGGAGTTCTTTTCGATGCGTGGAGGCGGCGTCTTCATGGAGCGGTCGCTCACGATGAGGCGTTTGGAGGATTTTCCGTCAATCGACGATATCCAATCTGGTAAGGAGCATGCCGCGACGGAGCGAATCCGCCGCGGCATTCAGGCTCAGCGGCGAGTGATCAGCACTGGGGTGACATCCGGATCGTTGCCGACCTGCGGGTCGCAGCTGAACAGTTCGCCGCGCTTCTCGTCACGTATCAGCACGGAGAAAAAGATCAAGGTCTTTGTATCGTTGAGGTTGACCATCTCGGCGCTGCGGCCCTTCTTGCGGAGCTTCACCGGACCGATCTGGTTCTTAGCATCCGAGGTGAGCACATCAACGATCTGGAAGTTATCCCCAACCTCCTTGTCCAGCGAGTAGATGATGGTGATCGGACTCTGTCCCTTGTGCAGTGTCACCACATCCGGAGAGAAGCTATAAAAGTACTTACCGTGGCCGGCGTTGCCGCCGAAGACGACATGCGCGACGGTCAGGGTGATCTCCATTGAGGCTTGCTCAGGTGTGGAGGCGGACTTGGTCTTAGCTTGCGGGGCCTTGGTCTTCTTCATGGTGGCTGGATCTCCTTGTTGGGTGGGTTGTAGACATTGACGAAACTGGGGTGCCGGTAGCCAGCGTTGCGTAGCCACTCCAACTGCGCGGCTGCTTGCTGCCGGTGACCCAGATGGATCTGGGCGCGAACCCAGGGATCAAGCAGGGTACGGTCGTGCGTGCGTGTGGCCGTGTCGCCAAGCAGCAAAGCGACACGGTTCCAGTCCGCGCGCGCGGCTTCGCGGGCGTGCAACGCTTGAAAACGCTCGCCGCGCCAGACCAGTGCAGTGGCGAGCAACGACAATCCAAGTAGGTCGTTCGGACGTCGTGCATGCAGTCCTTCGAGGTGAGCGATGAGATCTTCCGCCGCCGGTAGCGCATGCGGTTTCGCCGCCGCCTCCAATTGCACAATGCGCAGTTGGACTGTGGCTGCCAGCGACTCCCATTCCGGAGGGGGTTGTTTTTCCAACAATGGCGCCAGTAGCACTTGTGCTTGCGAGAGTGCTGCGCGCGCAAGCGGCAGCTGGCCGCGCAACAGTGCTACCCAGCCCGCATGGGCGTAGGCATAGGCGAGGTCGCGACGCCAGACAGCATTGTCCGGTTGCTTGCCGACCACGAGGGTCAGCAACTGACGACTTTCTTCCGCATCCGCAGCTGCTGAGGCTAGCCTGCCTTGTGCCAGCGCAAGGATGGAACTACGCAGTAAGGAGGTGGCCAACCGGCGCCGCCACGCGTCGGCGTCGTCTTCATGAGCAACCAGTTTCCGAAGCATCGCGATCTGCTCCCGGTATCCATTCTCGGCCTCTGCCAGCCGGCCTTGCGATTCGCGTGCGGAACTGAGCCAGGACAGGCTATCGACCAGCTCGTACTGCACCGAGGTGTCCTGCGGGCGTTCGGCCAACACTTGGCGCTTGAGTTCGATCGAGCGTGCGAACAGCTCCGTGGCCTGGGCATCGTCCTGGCGCGAGCGCGCCAAGGTTCCCAAGTTGTTGAGGGCGTAGGACATCTCCAGCTGACGCAGCGGGTCGTGCGGAACGCGTGCCAGTAGTCGGGTGGTCGCGTCCAAGTAATCATTCCAGTACGGCAATGTTTGGTCGTACTGCTTCTGTCGATAGGCCAGATAACCGAGCCAGTAGGAGGACAGGCCACGCTCGGCCAAGGGTTCGTCGGCCTTGGGGTCATCACGTAGTGCCTGTACCGACACATCATGCGCACGCTGGAACACGCCATTGGCAGTGTCGAAGTCGCCGCGATTGACCAGCACCTCGCCTACAGTGCGCAGGGCGCGCGCATGGCTGGCGAGTTCGCGTGTGCCCATGTTGGATGGGGGCAGTCGTTCCAGATAAGCCAGTGCCTGATTGCCTACGCTATCCAATAATTTGAGGTTTCCGCTCTTGCGTAGTTGCTCGGCAAGATCGCTGAGCATGTAACTCACCAGCCGCTGCGCTTCTTCGTGCCGCGCTTCGGCGACATGCTGCGCGCGCCGGAATTGCAGGCCCAGTGCGATCGATATCGCGGCGAGCAGCGCCAATCCTCCAACGGCGGACAGGCGCAGCCAGCGATGTTGTCGATGCAGGCGTTCGGAGGCGCGCAGGAACGCGCGTGAGCTGGCATCCAGCTTGCGCGGCAGTCCCTGTGCGGCCTCGCGGGCTTCTTCCAGTGGGCGGCCGCTGCTCAGCAGCAGGTCGCGTCGATGTCCTTCGCTGTGCCAGCGTCGTGCGGCCCAGCGCAGCCGCTCGCGTATCTGCAACAGGCGGCGGTTGTCGTGCACCCAGTCGCGCGCGCGTGGCCATTGCCGCAGCAGCGATTCGTGCGCGATGGCCATGCCGTCGAGATCGCTGACGAACAGCCGCGCACGCACGAAGGCTTCGGCCAGCTCGCGCGAGGCCGCGTCGTTCAGGCGTTGCCAGGGCACACGGCGTGCGGTGACGTGCTCGGTGTCCGGATGCACCACCACCAGATGGCTCAGCACCAGGTTCAGCGCCGCGCGCGCGGCCGGTGACACCGAGCCGAACGCGCTTTCGGCGGTATGCGCCAGCGTGCCCTCCAGGCCGCCCAGTTCCTGGTAGGCCTTGAAGGTGAGCATGCCGTCATGGGTGGAGCGCTCGTACAGGCCATGCAGGACGTGTTGCAACAGCGGCAGCACGTCGGGTTGGCGCGCGGCGTCGGCCAGCAGCAGATCGTCCAGACGCTCGCCGTTGGCTTCGTTTTCCTCGAAGGTCAGGCCGGCGCAACGTGCCGGCAGGCGGATGATCTGGCCGATCTCGCCCGATTGCGGTGTCAGCAGATCCAGATGACCGTCGCCGCGCTTGAGTTCGGCCAGGATCGGGAGTGCTTCGACCAGTCGCGGGTAGAAGTCGCTGCGCACCAGCATGATCACCACCACGCGTGGACTCGCACACAAGCCGGCGATCGCCGCCTGCATCGCCTGGTGCACGCTGCTCGGAACGTCGGGCGTGGACACCAGGGCTTCGGCGTGATCGATCACCAGCAGCAGGTGCGCGTCCGGCGATGCATCGATGTGTCGCGATCCGAGCCGGTGAAGGGCTTCTTCGATATGCGCGCGGGGTTGCTCGGGCGTCTCGACCAGTTGTTGAGCAAGTGCGGGGATCTGCTCGGGAAGAAACAGCGGCCGCTCCTGCAGGCTCCACTCGCTGACCGCCGTGGCCAGCGCCGTCAGTGCGTCGCTGACCCGATGCGCCGAGAGGTCGCAGCGCGCCACCGCGATCGCTTCCAGCCCGTTGATGCCGCCCGGCTGGCGCAGCATCGGGATCACGCCGGCGCGCAGCAGCGAGGTCTTGCCGCAGCCGCTGGCGCCGCTGATCAGCACGAAGCGGCGTCGATTCTGCAATTGCCCGCGGATCGCATCCACGACCCGGGCGATGGTGCGTCCACGCCCGAAGAAGACATCGGCATGAGCTTCGTCGAAGGGCTCCAGGCCGCGATACGGATTGCCCTGGGTCCAGCTCGCGGCGGCAGCCACGCCGCCGCGATACTGCTCGGGAAACACCACTGGCGCGATGATGCGGTAGCCGCGCTTGCGGATGGTCTCGATGTAGAGCGGATTGCGACTGTCATCGCCCAGACAGCGGCGCAACTGCGCGATGGTCTTGTGGACCGGGTTGTCGCCGTAGAAGGTGCCGTGCCAGACCTCGATCAGCAGTTGGTCGGCGCTGACCACTTCACCGGCGTGCTCGGCCAGTGCCACCAGCACTTCCATGCAGCGCGGCTCCAGCGCGATCGATTCGCCCTCGCGCAGCACCGCCAGCCGATCCGGCTGCACGCGCAATGCGCCGATGCGGAAGTACGAGGCCTCCGCCAGATTCGACGTGCGTTTGCCAGGCGGCGGCATCGGTTACCCGTCCGATCGCGGGCCGGGCCGGGCATCAGCCGGCCGTGGCCGGAATCGTGAACTTCCTTTCATGCCGTTCTCCCCACCTTGGAGTCACCGCGACGGGCGGGAGCACGGGCAGCCCTCTTCACAGAAAGCAGAGTGCTCGAGTTCCGGTCGCAGGGCCGGCGCCCAGCATGGGACTCGCGCCTGCCCCAAGGCAAGTTGTGCCGGCAGTGCGGCGGATGGATCGCGGCTCAACGGCGTTGCCTGGAGCATGGTCACGGGTTCTTGCCGGCTCCGAAAAGCACGTCCTTTTGCGCACCCTTTGCTCGTCATTCCCGCGAAAGCGGGAATCCAAGGACGTTAGTTCTTATTGAGCCGGTGAGTAACAGGTAAGTCCATGGATTCCCGCTTTCGCGGGAATGACGAGCAAAGGGCGGCCCGGCTCAGCGCCGCACGTCGTAGCGTCCTTCGCCGACCAGCGCCTGCACCTCGGCCACCGATACCGGATTGAAATCGCCGGGGATCGAATGTTTCAGGCAACCGGCGGCCAGGCCGAAGCGCACCGTGGTCTGCGCATCCCAACCTTCGATCAACCCGTGCAGCACGCCGGCCGCGAATGCATCGCCGCCACCGATGCGATCGACGATCGGCACCAGGTGTTCTTCCGGTGCCGACGCCTCGCTGCCGTCACGATGCAGCAGCATCGCGCCGAGCGAGTGGTGATCGACGTTGTGCGCGGTGCGCTGCGTGCACGCCATCCACTGCAGGTGCGGGAACGCTTCGAATGCCTGCCGCGCGGCGGCGCGTACGCGCTCGCGCGGATCGTCCTGCTCGAACGACCCGCCCAGCACCACGCCGATGTCGCGATAGTCGGCGAACACGATGTCGGCGCAGGCGAACAACTCGCGCAGGATCCCGGCCGCGTCGCCGCCCCAGCGCTGCCACAGCTTCGGCCGGTAGTTGCCATCGAACGACACCCGCACGCCCCGTTCGCGCGCGCTGCGGGCCGCCGCCAGCGCGGCCTGCGCGACGTTGTCGCCCAGCGCCGGGCTGACCCCGGACAGGTGCAGCCACTGCGCGCCCTGCAGCAGGCGCGGCCAGTCGTAGCTGGCCGGATCGGCCAGTGCGAACGCGGAATCGGCGCGATCGTAGACCACCTCGCTGGGGCGCTGCACCGCGCCGGTGGTCAGGAAATACAGGCCCATGCGGCCCTCGGCGCGGCGCACCTGCCGGGTATCCACGCCGTGCCGGCGCAGCTCGCCGGTGACATGCGCGCCCAGCGGGTTGTCGGCGACGGTGCCGACCATCGATACCGCGTGGCCGAAGTGGGCCAGCGAGACGCCGACGTTGGCTTCGGCGCCGCCGGCGTGGACCTCCAGCAGCGGCGACTGCAGCAGCAGCTGGTGGCCCGGGGCGCCCAACCGCAGCAGCAGTTCGCCGAAGCAGACGATGTGGTTCTGGGGCATTGCGTTGCGTTCCTCGTTTGTCGGAGCGCGAAACGGGGCGGGGCTCCGTTTCGAGTGATTGACCATCGGTGTCATTCTATCCGTGCCCTGCAGGCGCCCCGCAAGCCCTCCAGATTCACGTTGTCGCCTGGACTGTCGCGGGACAACCCCATGATTCCGAGGGTTTTTCTGTTGCGCTGCAAGATGTGACGGTGTTTGTCACCTGATAACGTCGTTTTGACCAGCGGTGTCATCCGCTGGAGAACACCTCGAATATCAGCGTAGTTCATGTGCCCTTGGGAGGGGAGGACATGCAATCTCGTAGTCACAGCCGGAAGACACCGGTTACCTTGCTCGCGCTCTCGATCGGCCTGGCTCTGCAGGCTGGCCCCGTCTTCGCCCAGGATGCTGCCGCCGCAGCCTCCGAGGCGCCCGTGGCACAAGACCCTACCGCAACCAACCTCGACACCATCGTCGTCACCGGCTACCGCGCCAGCGTCGAGAAGGCGCTGGACGTCAAGCGTGCCGAGAAGGGCATGGTCGACGCCATCGTCGCCGAGGACATCGCCAACTTCCCCGACCTCAACCTGGCCGAGTCGTTGCAGCGCATCCCCGGCGTGGTGATCACCCGCGACGCCGGCGAGGGCCGCAACATCTCGGTGCGTGGTCTCGGCCCGGACTTCACCCGCGTGCGCATCAACGGCATGGAGGCGCTGACCACTGTCGGCGGCTCGGACCAGAGCGGTGGCTCCAACCGTAGCCGCGGTTTCGACTTCAACGTGTTCGCCTCGGATCTGTTCACGCAGCTGGTGGTGCGCAAGACCGCCTCGGCCGATGTCGAGGAAGGCTCGCTCGGTGCGACGGTGGATCTGCGCACCGCACGCCCCTTCGACTACGACGGCCTCACCTTCGCCGCCAGCGGCCAGGCCGGCTACAACGACATGTCGCAGAAGGCCGACCCGCGCGTGGCGGCACTGATCGCCAACACCTGGGCGGACGGCACGTTCGGTGGACTGCTGTCGGTGGCCTACTCCGAGCGCCAGATACTGGAGGAAGGCAGCAACAGCGGACGTTGGGCCAACGGTCCGGCCAACAACGGTTTCAGCCCGACCTCGCCGTTCTCGCAGGCCAACAGTGCCAACGTGTTCAGCCCGCGCTTCCCGCGCTACACGCTGATGGAGCATGACCAGAAGCGTCTGGGCGTGACCGGTTCGTTGCAGTGGAAGGTCAGCGACAGCACCGAGTTCTCGCTGGACACGCTGTACTCCAAGATCGATGCCAAGCGCACCGAGAAGTACATCGAGGCGATCAGCTTCAGCCGCGGCCGTTCGCAGAACGGCAAGCCGGAGATGGTGGTCAACGACGGCTACGTCGACCCGGCGACCGGTGCCCTGCTGTACGGCGAGTTCGACAATGTCGATATCCGCTCCGAGCAGCGCTATGACGAGTGGACCACCGTCTTCAAGCAGATCGGGCTCAGCGGCGAGCACCGCTTCAGCGATGTGTTCAAGATCAATGGTCAGATCGGTACGTCCAGTTCCAAGCACAAGAACCCGATCCAGACCACGGTCATCATGGACAAGTACAACGTGGACGGCTACAGCTACGACTATCGTGGCAACAGCCGTTCGCCGGTGTTCAACTACGGCATCGATCCGACCGATCCGAATGGCTGGACGCTGGCCGAAGTGCGTCTGCGTCCGCAATACGTGGACAATGATTTCGACACCGGCAGCCTGAACTTCGACTGGAACTTCGGCCCGAACTTCACCTTGAAGGGCGGCGTGCTGGCCAAGGACTACAAGTTCAGCACCAAGGAGTTCCGCCGCGCTTCCGAGGTGACGGTGCCGAACTTCTCCGACGGTACCAAGATCGTGCCGGGCGATTACACCGAGATCGCCAGCCTCAGCGGCATCACCGGTTCGCCCAACAGCTGGGTGATCCCGAATCTCGATGCGATCGCCGACGCGCTGGACATCTACAGCAACACCGGCACGTTCGCGCTGGCCGAGCGCGCGGTGAACACCCGCAGCGTCGAAGAAAAGGATCGCGGTGCCTGGTTGATGGGCGAGTTCGCTTTCGACATCGGCTCGATCCCGTTCTCGGGCAACCTGGGCGTGCGCTACGTCAAGACCAAGCAGTCCTCGACCGGCTACGCCACCGTCAGCGGCACGCCGCTGCAGACCACGGTCGAGCGCGAGTACGACGACACGCTGCCGTCGCTGAACCTGGTCGCCGAGATCACGCCGGACTTCCTGATCCGCTTCGGCGCGGCCAAGGTGATGAGTCGCCCCGGCCTGGGTAGCCTGACCCCGGGCGTGACCGTCAACGTCTCCGGCGGTGCACGCACGATCAGCGGCGGCAACCCGAACCTCGATCCGATCCGCGCCAAGACCGCCGACCTGGGCTTCGAGTGGTACTTCCAGGAAGGCGCGATGCTGGGCCTGGCGCTGTTCTACAAGGACATCGAGAGCTTCGTGCAGACCGCGCGCACGGTGATGCCATACTCGGCCAGCGGTTTGCCGCTGAGCCTGCTCGATGGCACCGGTGCCGGCCCGAACGACGACTTCACCTTCAGCGTGCCGCTCAATACCCCCGGCGGCGAGCTCAGGGGCGTGGAGTTCAACTACGTCCAGCCCTTCAGTTTCCTTCCGGGCAAGTGGAGCAACCTGGGCGCGCAGGTGAACTACACCTACGTCGATTCGACGATCCAGTACCTGACCACCAGCGGCGCCAACTCGCTGAAGACCGACCTGACCGGCCTGTCGAAGAACGCCTACAACGGCACGCTGTTCTATGAAGGCAAGAAGTTCAGCGGTCGCGTCTCCTACACCCATCGCGACAAGTACCTGACCCAGGTGCCTGCGACCGAGACCGGTTTCGACGTGCACGGGATGAGCGCCGTCAACACCGTCGACGCCAAGCTGGCCTGGAAGATCGACGAGCGCATCGAACTGAGCCTGGAGGGGGTCAACCTCACCAACGAGTCGTCCGACGAGTGGGTCGGCTCGGGTTGGGAGCTGCCGTTGCAGTACAGCGAAACCGGCCGCCAGTACCTGCTGGGTTTCCGCTACAAGTTCTGAGCCAGGCTCATGTGAGTCTCCCGTCTGCCGGCCCTGCGTGCCAGGCAGGCGGGTTTGGTTTCGCCGCGATGCGGCGGACTTTTTGCCGGATTGATTCCGGATTTCATCGTCAAGCGCCATGGCGAGCAGCGTCCAGGAAACTCGGGCGTCGGACTCGCGCAAGCGCGTCTTAGGGAGAGAGTCATGACAGCATCCACACCGCGCGTGCCCGCGAACGCCGCGCTCACCCTGCTTTCGTTGTCCATCGCTGCGGCATTGCAGCTGTCGGCCGCGCCGGTTGCGGCGCAGGACGTGATATCCAGGACCGAGCAGCAGGTGCAGGACCTGGACCGCGTCGTGGTCAAGGCCAGTTATCGCGAGAGCCTGCAGCAGTCGCTGGACGAGAAGCGCTACAGCGTCGAGCAGGTGGATGCGATCTACGCCGAGGACATCGGCAAGTTCCCCGACCTCAACCTGGCCGAGTCGATGCAGCGCATCGCCGGCGTGGCGATCGATCGCGAAGGCGGCGAGGGCAAGCAGATTTCCGTGCGCGGACTGGGTTCGGATTTCACCCGCGTGCGCATCAACGGACTGGAGGCGCTGGCCACCGCCGGCAGCGGCACCGATGGCGTCAACCGCAGCCGGGGTTTCGACTTCAACACCTTCGCCTCGGAGCTGTTCAGCCGGGTCAAGATCAACAAGACCCAGTCGGCGCAGATGGACGAGGGCTCGCTCGGCGCGACCGTGGATCTGCGCGGCTCGCGGCCGTTCGACTTCGATGGCTTCCAGGCTGCCGGCTCGCTGCAGTACGGCTACAACGACCTGTCCGAGCAGAAGGATCCGCGCATATCGGCGCTGGTCAGCAACAGCTGGGCGGACGGACGCATCGGCGCGCTGATGTCGGTGTCCTACAACAAGCGTCACCTGCGCGAGGAAGGCTACAACCCGGTGCGCTGGGAGCACGGCAACTACCGCAACTCCAACCAATCCACCGCCACCAACAACGGCACCTACGGTTTCTGCAGCCCGGTCGGCTATGACCCGCAGACGCCGCGCAATCCATTGTCCAACGAGACTGCCGCGGGCGTCGGCTCGGCCGCCAACCAGGCGCGCAACAACGGCTGGGGCAGCTACGGCATCGATGCCACCCATTGCGGCACCGGTATCGATCGCCCGGCCAACACGCCGGAGAACATCGAGGCCTACGAGACCGCCACCAACGCCTGGATCCCTCGCTATCCGCGTTACGTGCGCACCGAGCACGAGCTGAAGCGGCTGGGCGTGACCGGCGCGGTGCAGTTCAAGGTCAGCGACGACACCCAGCTCAACCTGGACATGCTGTATTCCAAGTTCGACAAGACCGTGCGCGAGGACTCGGTCGGCGCCAACCTGCACCGCACCGCCAACTACGGCGGCAAGACCCAGATCGCAGTGCGCGAGGCGCAGGTGGACGATCAGAACCGCCTGGTCTACGGCGTGTTCGACAACGTCGATTTCCGCACCGAATCGAGCATGATCGAGGAGAGCACCGAGTTCAAACAGTTCAGCCTCGACCTGGAGCACCGCTTCAACGATTCGGTCAAGCTCAACGCGGTGGTCGGGCATTCGCAGTCCGACTACGAGCGTCCGGTGTACTCGATGGTCAGCTTCGACAACACCAACCTGGACGGCTTCGTGCTGGACATGCGCAACGGCGGTGACTATCCGTCGATGACGTTCCCGTTCGATATGTCCAACCCGAACAACTGGTCGTGGCTGGGTTATGGCGCGGTTCCGGTCAACAGCAACGGCACCGCGCGCGGCACCAACATCAGCGAGGTCCGGCTCAACCCGAGCTACGTCAACAACACGTTCGACACGGCCAAGGTGGATCTGGAGGTCAACATCAACCCGACCTTCACCGTGCGGTTCGGCGGCGCGTACAAGAACTACGACATGGACACGCAGGAGTACCGGCACATTTCCTATGGCCGGCTTGCGCAGAGCCTGCCGGAGGGCGTGACCGTCGGTGACATGAGCAGCACGCTGAGCGGGTTCGGCAGCAGTTTGAACGGGGTTCCCAGCAGCTGGCTGGTGCCGGATTTCAACAAGATCGCCGACCTGCTCAACATCTACTGCAACTGCGACACCGGCGTGCCCGGCGGTGATTATCGGCTGGCCGGCATCGGTCACTACGGCTCGTCCAACAACAACTTCGAGGTCAACGAAAAGAGCCTGGCGACCTACCTGCAGCTGGACTTCAACACCGATTTCCTCGGTCGTCCGCTGCGTGGCAACGTGGGCGTGCGTTACGTCGATACGCAGATCAAGGCATCCGGTTACACGCCGTGCCAGGCCACCAGCGCCGAGAACCGCTCGGCCGCCTGCGAGCCGTTCTTCGGCGTCGCCAGTGCCACCGACGCACCGGGCGATCGCTGGCTGGCGCGCAGCGTGGTCGATCACGACTACAAGGACGTGCTGCCTTCGCTCAACGTGTCCTGGGACGTGGCCGACGATGTCGTGCTGCGCTTCGGTGCGGCCAAGACCATGGCGCGCCCGACCCTGGCCTATCTCTCGCCAAGCATGAGCGGTGGCCCGACCCAGTACATCGACGATGGCCGCTACTACTCGATCAACCTGGGCAACCCCAAGCTCGATCCGTATCGTTCGACCAACTACGACCTCAGCGCGGAGTGGTATTTCCGCGAGGGCGCGCTGCTGTCGGCGGCGGTGTTCTACAAGGACATCAAGAGCTATGTGCAGCGCACGCGCCTGCTGACCACCTGGGAGGCGATGGGCTATTCGCTGGACCTGCTGCCGGCCGGCTTCGCACCGGACACGATCTTCAACGTGCAGAGCTACTTCAACACCGAGGGCGGCCCGCTGAAGGGCTTCGAGCTGACCTACCAGCAGCCGTTCGACTTCCTGCCCGGGTTCTGGCGCAACTTCGGCATCCAGCTGAACTACACGCAGGTCGATTCCAAGATCAAGTACATGTTCAGCACCGCCGGCAACAGCAACACCACGATCACCACCTCGGTGACCGAGCAGGATCTGCTGAACCTGTCGCCGCACTCCTACAACGCCACGCTGTACTACGACGACGGCAAGTTCAGCGCACGCGTGTCCACCAGCTACCGCGACGGCTACATCAACAACATCCTCTCGCAGGAGGACGTGTGGGACCTGGACGGCAACAAGCTGGCCACGGCCGATGTGACCGGCAAGTACAGCGTGGAGAACGTGGACTTCAACATGTCCTACCGGGTCAACAAGAAGCTCACGGTCACCTTCGAGGCCACCAACCTGCTCGATACCGCCGACCGTCGCTATGTCGATTCCACGCTGGAGCTGCCTGACAAGTACACCGTGACTGGACGCCAGTACTACGTCGGCGCGCGCTACAAGTTCTGATCGACCCGCCGGTGCGGTTCCGCCGCCGCCGGAGCGGCGGTAGCGCGCCGACGACAGCCGCGTCCGGGTGACACCGGATGCGGTCCGCGCATCGGCAGGAGCCGATGTGCGCGAGCAAGGGGGCGCCGCACCGGATGTGCGCGCGAACACCGCCTGGACGGCACGGTTCCGGCTCATACCATCCTGGAGGGGTTATGGATATCAGGTCATGTGCATCGCGTTGTCTGTTGGCGGCGACATTCGCACTCGTAGGAATCGTGGCGGCCGGGTCCGCACAGGCGCAGAGCGGTACCAATCTGAGCCTGGGAGCGGGGACCGACGGCTCCAGCAAGGCCAGCGGCACCAGTTACGGCAACGTCATCGACGGCAACCTGGCCACCTGGTGGTCGCCGACCGGCACGACCGGGCGGGTGTCGGTGAAGTGGGGATCGGCGACCACCGTCGGCGCCGTGGTCATCCGCGAAGCGGCCGGTTATGAAGGACGCATCGGCACCTGGCAACTGGTGAACAACAGCAGCGGCGCAGTGCTGGCCAGCGGCTCCGGCGCCGGCACGATCAGCTTCACGCCGGTTGCGTTGACCAAGCTCAACTTCGAGATCACCGCCGCGAGCGCGACTCCGGCGGTGGCCGAGTTCGAAACCTATGCCAGCGGCGATACGTCCACGCCGGTGCCGTTGAGCGTTTCCCTGGGTGCGACCACATCCGGCACCAGCGCGAATCTGAGCTGGGCGGTCAGCGGCGGCAGCGCCGCCAGCCAGCAGATCTTCCGCGACACCGATTCCAACCCGAGCGGGCGCGTCAGCATCGCCAGCGGCGTGACCGGCACCAGCCATACCGATAGCGGACTGGCACCGGGCACCTACTACTACTGGGTGCGTGCGACCGACAGCAACGGCAATGGCTATGACTCCAACGCAGCCAGCGTCCTCATCGCCTCGTCCGGTGGTGGTGGCAGCGGCACGCAGACCGCCTGCCAGACCCTGGTCAACGACCCGAACGTGAACTGGCGCGAATCACCGGTACTGACCAGCGATCAGGCGATCGTCGCCTGCCTGGCCGACTCACTTGGTGCGGCGGTAGGCTTTGGCTACAAGGCGACCGGTGGCTACAACCCGGCCGGCGGCAGCCGTCTGGTGGTGATCAACACCAGCAGCACCACCTCGCCCGAGCAGCAGATCCTCGATGCGATCAGCACCACCGATTACAAGTGGATCGTGTTCGACAAGCGCGATTTCGCCGGCAGCACCGAGGTTGCCATGTACCGGCTCGGTTGCAGCGATCCCAGCGTGCTCACCGCACTGGACAACGCCAGTACCGCCGAATGCCTGGATCATCGCGTGTGGTGCGCCAACCGCGGCGTGGCGAGCGGCGAAACCTGCGAAAACGTATTCTTCAACGACAAGCTCAACAACAGCAGCCTGAACGCGTTGAAAGTGAAGATGATGGACTCCAACACGACCCTGGATGGTCGCGGCAGCAACGCCTATTTCCTGTTCAACGGCTTCAGGCTCGGTGCCGACAGCAACAGCGCCAGCACCTATGTCACCCAGAACGTGATCATCACCAACAACCGCTTCATCGGCGCCGGCCATGTCGAGGACCACAATCTCGACCCGGACATGATCCGCTCCACCGGTGAATCGCACGACATCTGGATCCACCAGAACACGTTCGAACATACCGGCGATTCGGCCTATGACACCAAGGTCGGCGCGCATGACATCACCGTGTCGTTCAACAAGCTGCTCAACGTCAAGCGTGCCGCGCTGCACGGATCCAGCGACAGCGAGACGATCAGCAGCAAGATCACCACTACCGTCCACGACAATCTGTACGTGACTACCGACGAGCATTACGGCGAGAGTGCCTACAACGGCCTGCGCCGCGTGCCGCTGCTGCGGCGTGGCCAGTCGCACATGTTCAACAACGTGTTCTACGGCTATCGCAAGGACCTGCTCAGCATCCGCGTCGGTGGCCGCATCGCGTTCGAGGACAACATGTTCCTGAACAATGTCGTCAACAGCAAAGGCGACGACATGAGCTATTGGCTGGCGAACCTGATCCGCGATTACAGCGGCGGCAGCATCAACGTGGTCCGCAGCTACGTATGGGGAGCGAACGCCGCCTGCCAGCTGCAGGGCAGCCCCGGCGATCTGAACTTCGCCTTCGGCGCCACGCCGGACATGTTCGCCGGCTACGATGACCTGTCCAAGGACCTGATCAACGCCAACCGCCTGCCGGCCGGCGCCAATCTGGCCAAGTACGTGCTCGCCACGGCCGGCAAGGGCGGCATGGCACCGTTCGTATCGCCGGACACCGCCGGAGTCGCCGCGATCATCGCGGCCGCGCCCAGCAGTTGTCAGTGAGCGAGCGGGCTGCAACGGGCGCCGCCAGCGTGCGGCGCCTGCAGGTCGGGAACCCCGAGGTGACTCGGGGTTCCTTTCCATTTCTGTTTCCGCTGGGTGTGATGAGGACGATATCGATGCAGCTTCAACATTCGCTTGAACGAGATGCCGCGCATGACGGCCGGGCCTCGCGCATCGGCTTGGGCCGCCTTCCGCGCTGGATGTGCTGGACGGGCGTGCTGCTGGCTGCGCTATTGGTGATACCGGCGCAGGCCGCCAATTGGCAGGTAGTGCGGGTGGCGGCGCAAGGCGGTGATTTCAGCCGCGTGCAGGATGCGGTGGATGCGGTGGTACGCACGGGGCAGCCGGCCGAGATCCGCATCGCCGCCGGCAGCTATCGCGAACGCCTGAACGTGCCGAAGAACGCGCCGCCGCTGCATCTGATCGGTGCGGGTGCGACCCAGACCGAGATCGTGTTCGACAACTACGCCGCAAAGATCGATCCGGCCACCGGCGCGGCATTCGGTACCTCCGGTTCGGCCTCGGTGGTCATCGCCAGCGATGATTTCACCGCCGAACACCTGGCCCTCGCCAACGATGCCGGGCCGGTCGGCCAGGCGGTGGCGGTACGGCTGGACGGTACCCGCAGCGCGTTCCGCGATGTGCGTTTCCTCGGCAACCAGGACACGCTGTACCTGCGCGGCACCGGGCTGGCGTACTTCCGCGATTGTTATGTCGAAGGCACGGTGGATTTCATCTTCGGTGCCGGCACCGGCTTGTTCGAAGGCGGCGAGATCCGCTCGATCGGCGATGGCTTTGTCACCGCTGCTTCGACACCGGAGTCGGCAGCGGCCGGGCTGGTGTTTCGCGGCGTGCGCCTGACCGCGAAAGAAGGCGTGTCGCGGGTCTATCTCGGTCGTCCGTGGCGGCCGTATGCGCAGGTGGCATTCATCGGCAGCGAAATCGGCGCGCACATCCTGCCGGTCGGTTGGCACGATTGGGACCAGCCCGCGACCCACGTCACCGCGCGTTTTTCCGAGTACGGCAATCGCGGCCCCGGCGCCGATACCTCGCGGCGTGTGGCCTGGGCGCACATGCTTTCGTCAGCCGAGGCGGCGCAACTGGACGCCGATCATCTGCTGGGCGACTGGAGACCGTTCCCGTGAAACCCGCATTCTGGCTGGCCGTGCTGCTGGCGATCCCGGCCAGCGCAGCCGCCGATGCGATCGCCGACAACATGCTGTTGCTGCAGACGCCGTCCGGCGGCTGGTCCAAGCATTACCAGGGCAAATCGGTCGATTACCGGCATGTGTTCACCGCGGCCGAGATCGCTGCGTTGCGCGATCCCGCGCAGCGCGACGAGGCGACCATCGACAACAAGGCCACCACCAGCGAGATCGAGTATCTGGCCGGGGCCTACGCGCGCGAACACGACCAGCGCTATCTCGATGGCGCGCGCCGCGGCGTGCGCTACCTGCTGGCCGCGCAATACCCGAACGGCGGCTGGCCGCAGTTCTATCCCGATCATTCGCTGTATCGCCATCAGGTCACCTACAACGACGATGCGATGACGCGGGTGCTGAACGTGCTGCAGGACATCGTCGAGTCGAAAGATGCGATGGCGGCGCTGCGCGATGACCAACTCGGCCCGCAGGTGGAAGCGGCGTTGGCGCGTGGACTTGACTGCGTGCTGGCCACCCAGGTGGTGATCGATGGCGCGCCGACGATCTGGGCCGCGCAGTACGACGAACACACGATGCAGCCGGCCAAGGCGCGCGCATTCGAACCGGCCTCGCTGGCGACTTCCGAGTCGGTGGGTGTGGTGCGGTTCCTGATGCGCCAGCGCACACCGTCGCCGCGCGTGGTGGCTTCGATCGAGGCGGCGATACAGTGGTTCGAGCGTCATCGCCTGCCGGATCTGGCGCTGCGACGCCTCGATACGCCGGCCGGCCCCACCGTGACCGTGGAGTCGTCGCCTGGCGCGTCGCTGTGGGCACGCTTCTACGACCTGAAACATCAGCAGCCGTTGTTCGGCGACCGCGACGGCAGTGAATTCACCGACTTCGCCCGGCTGTCGCCGGAGCGCCGCACCGGGTATGCCTGGTACGGAATCTGGCCGCAGAAACTGCTGCAGCAGGATTGGCCACGCTGGCGCGAGCGGCATGCGGTGGCAGACGGAAACGACGGCGTGCCGGGAGCACGCCGGTAGCGATTGCAAGTGGAGGAAACACGCGTGATGCAGATGGGACGGGCAACAAGGTGGGGGCGCTGGCTGGGATGGCTGGCGCTGGTGGCGGGAGCGGCAGGCGCGACGGAGGCGCCGCGACTGCTGTTCCAGGTGAGCGCCGACAAGGGTTTCGACGCCGACGTGGCGGCGGGCGATCCGGTCCCCAACTTCCGCGACAAGGTCGCGCTGGTCGACAACGGCCGCTCGGGCAAGGCAATCGAGTGGGCCGACGACGGCGTACTGGCCTGGAACGCGCCCGGCAACCTCTACACCCAGCGCGGCACGCTGGCGTTCTTCTGGCGCGCGCGCTATCCGGTCGGCGAGGCGCCGTTCGTGATCTTCCGCGTCGGCTACGCCGACCACACCAGCTGGGACATGGCCTGGCTGCGCATCGACTGGAACGGCCACGGCTTCGATGCCTTCGTCACCGATGCCAACCTGGCGCGCACCCGCGTGTCGTTCAAGCTCGACACAGCACCGGCGCCGGACGCGTGGACGCATCTGGCGTTCGGCTGGGACGAGACCCGCGGCGTGCGGCTGTTCGTCAATGGCCGCGAAGTGGCGCGCGAGGAGTGCGGCGCAGTGTGTCGCGACGGCGGCTCGCTGGATTTCGATGCCGCGCTCGATCAGTTCGGACTGGCAGGGCGGGTGATGTCGCCGCATCAGGTGCAGAGCCGCTACAACTTCCTGCGCGGCAGCGACTTCGACGAGATCCGCATCTACGACCGCATGCTAGACAGCGCCGGTGTCGCCGCGTTGGCACAGCTGCGTGAGCCTTCCGGCGCCGAAGTACGCAACGTGGCCGCCGAGCGCGCTGCGTGGCTGCATCGCTACGGCTGGGATCGTGGCGCACCACCACCGGCGCTGACCGATGCGGTCACCCGCATCAGCAAGGTCGAGTTTGCCGATGCCAAGGATCTGAAGCAGTGGATGTGGAAGGCCACCGACGGCATTGCCGAAACCACCTGGCCCGGCGTCTACAACCGCTCGCGCTTGCCCGGTCGCGATGACTACTTCCAGCTGCCGGACTGGAACGTCTATGTCGAAGGCGGCAAGGCGCTGGATCTGACCTTGCCGAACGAACCATTCAACCGCATCGAGATCCGTGGCGCCGCGTTCGGCGAGGCGATCTACAGCGATGGCAAGGCTTCATCGCAGCCACTGTTCAAGCGCGCGCAGGGCGTGGTGCGCAGCGTGGACGCGTTCGCCGAACGTCGCGGCGGCACGCTGCGCTTCAGCAACACCGCGCAGGAAACCCCGATCCAGGAAATCTGGGCCTATGACGTCAGTGCCGGTGAAGTGCCGGCCGGCACCACCACGCTCGACTACAGCGTGCGCAGCGACATCGCCCCCGACTACGCCAACCTCGCCCCGCTGCGCGACTACATCGCCGGGCGCTATCCGGATGGCGAACGCGATACCGTGATCGCGCTGCCAGCCAAGGCGCCCGCGCGCAAGCGCAGCGACACGCCCGACAGCGCCGTGCATCAACCGATCGTGCACGTGCTGGTGCCGTCCACGCTCGGCGACCCACCGCCCGATCAGCCGCTGATGCGCAGCTGGGCCTACGGTTGGGAGAACATGCACGACGGCCTGGACGGCATCGCCATCGACATCCCGGCGCTGGACCTGCCGGCGGTGCGCGACGGTTTGATCCCGCTCAACATCCGCGTCAAGGACCCGATCTGGCCGGCGCGCGACATGATCGACGTATCGGTCTCGGTCGCACCGAAGCAGGCGCGCACGCTGTGGCTGGACCTGCGCGATCGCATCCTCAGCGATGACAGCCTGATGCTGTCGATCGCCTCGGCCGCGCCGGGCTTCGATCGCAGCGCGCTCGATGGCGCGCGCATCCGCTTGGTGTTCAAGCCGCGCGAGCAGGCCAGGATCGAGCACATCGCCGACCGCTTCAATCAGGTCAAGGACAACTGGGGCTTCCTGGTCGAGGAACACACCACTTCGCAGCGCCAGCGTCTGTATGCGCGGCTGGATCGCGACATCCATGACCTGCTGCGGGTCGATCCGGACAACGCGCTCGGCCGCCAGTACTGGAACGACATCAGCTATGGCAACCAGTCGCCGCTGCCGGTGGTGATGCCGGACGTGCCCAAGGGTGTACCGGCGTGGGCGTTCTGGCAGCTGGAGAATCTCAAGGCCACGCGTCGTTACATCAACTGGTGGATCGACCAGCGCCAGGTCGCCTACGGCGATTTCGGTGGCGGCATCTCCGACGATTCCGACCTGACCCAGCAGTGGCCGGGCGTGGCGCTGATGGGCGTGGATCCGGACAAGCTCAATGCCTCGCTGTGGGCGTTGTCCGATGCCAACTACCGCAATGGCATGTTCACCGATGGGCTCTCGACCATCGAGACCGACGAACTGCATGCCTACGAGGAAGGCATCAACATCAACAGCGCCCTGCTCTATCTCAACTGGGGCGATCCGGTGGTGGTCGAGCGCGCGATGCGCACGGTGAAAGCGTTCGAGAACATCATCCAGCTCAACCCACAGGGGCAGCTGTTGTTCGCCAGCAACTGGTTCGGCGGGCGCAAGGTCTACCGTGAGCCGAACTGGCAGTGGCAGAAGCCGTACTCGTTCCCGATCCTGCATCCGGCCCTGCTGCTCGGTGGCTACAACGCCGATCCGAACGCGCGCCGCATCATCACCGGCCTGGCCGACAGCTATCTCGCGCATGCCTACACCGACGGCAAGGGCCGCTGGGCGCTGCCGAACGAGATCAACTGGCAGACCGGTGCGGTGCGCGGTGGCGAGATGTGGCAGGGCAGCGGCGGCGCTGACACCTTGCACACGTTCTGGGCGGCATGGCGCTGGACGGGCGATGCGCGTTACCTGAAGGTGTTCGAGTACCGCGTGGCTGGCAGCGGACCGAACGGACTGTCCAATCTCAACGAGAACTTCCTCGACCTGCTAGGCAAGCGCGATAGCTGGGGCACACAGCTGGCGCAGGCGGCAGCCAAGAGCGACGACGCACCGGATTTCCCGCACTACGTCGCCTGGGAAGACAGCGGCGATACCCGCTGGCTGGAGACGCTGTACCGCGCCGAGACTCGCGAGAAGCTGCAGAACTTCTACATGAACACCGAAGGCCACTGGTGGAGCGATCGGGTCGAATCACCGACGGTGAATCTGCAACGCGCGCGGCTGGGTGGCGTGGCACTCAAGCGCAACCAGACCTATCCGGGCAATACGGTGAGCTGGCGCTTCGATGATCCGGATGGTGCGGTGCAGGTGGCCTTGCTGCTGCCCAAACCGCGCGACGACCGCTTCAGCGTGATCGCCTTCAACACCAGCGACAAGCTGCGCAAGGCGACGATGACCGGCTGGAACGTGCAGCCGGGTCGCTGGCGGATGCGCATTGGGGCCGATCGCGATGGCGATGGTCGTATCGATGGACGTGTGCAGGAACGCGAGGTGGTGTTCGAGCGCAGCGGTGCGCTGCCGGTGGAGTTCGCGCCGCGGCAGGGTACGGTGATCGAGATGGAATTGATTGCCGCTGATGCGCCGGTGGAGCTGCGTGCGGACCTGGGTATTGGCCGGGGCGATGTGCGTATCGACGGTGATGTGGTCGAGGTGACCGTGCACAGCCTGGGTCATGTGGATGCGCCTGCGGGTGTGGTGGTGTTGGAGGATGCACGGGGGCGTGAGTTGGCGCGTGCGGCGTTCCCGGCGTTGCCGGCGCCTGTGGATCTGCAGCCTCGGACTGCGATGGTGCGGTTGTCTTTGCCGGTGGGTTTTCGTGGTGTTGGGGCGCGGGTGGTGGTGCGTAGCGAGGGTGATGTTGCTGAGGTGACGCGGGGGAATAATCGGGTGGTGCTGCCGTAAGGGGCGGTGGTGTTTTCGTCATCGCCATCTCCCTGCCGTCGTCCCCGCGAAGGCGGGAACCCAGTGACTTCCGCACCAGCCTTATACCGTTCCCCGCTATCTCTCTACCGTCATCCCCGCGAACGCGGGGGCGAAGCGCCACGGCTTGCGAGCCACTGGCTCGCGTGGTGCTGAGCGCCATCGGGC
>NZ_JBYSVX010000051.1:0-23096 GCF_058986605.1 Pseudomonas sp. GW821-FHT07E12
GGGCCATCAGTCCCGACGCTTCAGCAGTACCGCCCGTCGGGACTGATGGCCCGAGGCCACCCAGAGTCCCTCCCACAACAGGCCCTGCTACAGACACAGCGTCTCACGCATCACAAACAATCCGGCCGCATGGGTCGCGCACAATGTGCCGGGCATGGCGCGTGGCGCGCCTGGACGCCGCGATGCAACACGCCGAGGTGCCTTGCGCCATCGAAGTCAGCGATGTGGCACAACCCTATTCATGATGCATGCCAGCATGAATCCCTGCTGCAGCGCAGGACGGACTCCCCTCGCGACTTCTCTTAACATGGCGCTTCATATCATTTGAAACTTCTTCGATGAAGGTCCGTTCAAGATGACCGTTGCCGCGCAGTTCGAAATCGAATTCCTGCAGTACCTGGACGCGGACGGCACACCCCTCCGCGATGACCTGCCCGCCGAGGCGGCCGACCCGCGCAGGCTGGTGGAGCTGTTCAAGCGGATGCTGTACGTGCGCACCTTCGACAGCAAGTCGATCGCGCTGCAGCGCACCGGCAAGCTCGGCACCTACGCCGCCTGCCTGGGCCACGAGGCCACCCACATCGGCATCGGCGCCTCGATGAAGGACGGCGATGTGTTCGCGCCGAGCTATCGCGAGTACGGCACGCTGTTCGAACGCGGCGTGCGGGCGCGCGACGTGCTGCTGTACTGGGGCGGCGACGAACGCGGCAACGATTTCCCGCGCGATACCCCGGCCGGCATCGACTTCCCGTTCTGCGTGCCGATCTCCACCCAGTGCCTGCACGCGGCCGGCGCGGCGTTGTCGTTCAAGCTGCAGGGCAAGTCGCAGGTCGCGGTGGCGGTGTGCGGCGACGGCGGCAGTTCCAAGACCGATTTCTATGCCGCGCTGAACTCGGCCGGCGCCTACTCGCTGCCGCTGATCCTGTGCGTGGTCAACAACGGCTGGGCGATCTCGGTGCCGCGTTCGGCACAGACCGGCGCGCAGACGCTGGCGCAGAAGGGCATCGCCGGTGGCCTGCATTGCCTGCAGGTCGACGGCAACGACATGATCGCGGTGCTGGAAGCGATGCGTCAGGCGCGTGAGCGTGCACTCGCCGGCGACGGTGCAACCGTCATCGAGTTCCTCACCTATCGCCTGTCCGATCACACCACCGCCGACGATGCCCGCCGTTATCGCGACGACGCCGAGGTCAAGAGCGCGTGGCTGCGCGAACCGATGATCCGCCTGCGCAACTATCTGGTCGCCCGGGGCGTCTGGGACGATGCGCAGGAAACCGCATGGAAGGCCGAATGCTCCACGCACGTGGATGCCGAGGTCGATGCCTACCTGGCCACGCCGGTGCAGCCGATCGAGTCGATGTTCGATTACCTGTACGCCGATCCTCCGCCGGAGCTGCTGTCCCAGCGCGCCACGGCCATCGCACTGGAGCAACGCGCATGAACGTGGAAGTAAACAAGAAGACGGCATTGACCCCTGTGGGAGGGGCTTCAGCCCCGACAGGGCCGTTCCAGGAGAGCGTCGTGACTGAACTCACTCCCACAAAGACGGCAGCCCCCATCACCTTGATCGAGGCCATCACCCAGGCGCTGGCCTGGGAACTGGCGCACGACCCGTCAGTGCTGGTGCTCGGCGAGGACGTCGGCATCAACGGCGGCGTGTTCCGCGCCACCGCCGGGCTGATGCAGCGCTTCGGCGCCGAGCGCGTGCTCGACACGCCGCTCGACGAGACCACCATCGCCGGCCTCAGCGTCGGCCTGGCCGCGCAGGGCATGAAGCCGATCGCCGAATCGCAGTTCGACGGCTTCATCTATCCGATGATCGACCATCTCGTCAGCCACGCCGCGCGCCTGCGCAACCGCACCCGCGGTCGCCTGCACTGCCCGATGGTGCTGCGCGTGCCGTGGGGCGGCGGCATCCGCGCGCCGGAGCATCACAGCGAGGCCAACGAAGCGATGTTCACCAACGTGCCGGGCCTGCGCGTGGTGATGCCGTCCTCGCCGCAGCGCGCGTACGGTTTGTTGCTGGCGGCGATCCGTGATCCGGATCCGGTGATCTACTTCGAACCCAAGCGCATCTATCGCCAGTACAAGGAAGTGGTCGTCGACGATGGCGAAGCGCTGCCGCTGGACGTGTGCTTCGTGCTGCGCGATGGCACCGACGTGACCCTGGTCGCCTGGGGCGCGCAGATCAAGGAAGCGCTGGAAGCGGCCGACAAGCTGGCCGCCGAAGGCATCAGCGCCGAAGTCATCGACGTGGCCACGCTGCGTCCGCTCGACTTCGACACCATCGCCGAATCGGTGGCGCGTACAGGCCGCTGCGTGATCGTGCAGGAAGCCCCGCGCAGCGCCGGCTTCGGTGCCGAGATCGCCGCGCGCCTGGCCGAGCACTCGATGTACGACCTGCTCGCCCCGGTCGAACGCGTCACCGGCTACGACACCCACATCCCGCTGTTCCGGTTGGAGATGAAGTACCTGCCGAGCGTGGAGCGCATTGTCGCGGCCGCACGCCGCGCCGTGGCTGCGGGCTGACATGCGCGCACGCCTGCTCTGCGACTTCCGCACGTCCTATCCCAACCCGATCCGCTTCAACGCCGGCCAGGTGGTCGAACTGGGCGTACGCGATGAGGAATGGCCCGCGTTCGCCTGGGTGCGCCTGGACGCCGGCAATGCCGGCTGGGCACCGCACGCCTGGCTGCGCCCGCTCGGCGACGGCCGCGCCGAGGCGCTGCGCGATTACGACGCGCGCGAACTCGACGCCAATCGCGGCGATACGGTGACGCTGCATCACGAACACGGTGGCTGGTGGTGGTCCGAACGCGCCGATGGCGCGCACGGCTGGCTGCCGGAAGCCGATCTGGAACTGCTCGAAGAACCCCTTCTGGAATGCGAAACACCATGAGCGAGACCAAGAATTTCAACCTGCCCGACCTCGGCGAAGGCCTGCCCGACGCCACCATCGTCGAATGGTTCGTCAAGGAGGGCGACACCATCCGGCTCGACGAGCCGCTGGTCGCGATGGAAACCGCCAAGGCCGTGGTCGAGGTGCCTTCGCCGGTCTCCGGCAGGATCACCCAACTGGGCGGTGCCGCTGGCGCGGTCGTCGTCACCGGCACGCTGCTGGCAAGTTTCGAGCTTGATCCGAGCCTGCCGCAGCGCGCTGAAAGCCAGGACACCGGGCATCATCATGGTGGTGCGTCTGTGGTCCCGGGCCATGCCCCTGTGGGAGGGGCTTCAGCCCCGACGGGGCCTTCAAGGGAAAGCGTCGGGGCTGAAGCCCCTCCCACAGAAGCTCCCGCAGCCGATGCCGGCACCGTGGTCGGCGCGATGCAGACCTCCAATACCGTGCATGCCGAACAGGCGATCGCGGTTGGTGGCATCAAGGCGATGCCGGCAGTGCGCGCGATGGCCAGGAAGCTCGGCGTCGATCTGAGCCGCGTGCGCGCCAGCGGAGCCGACGGCACCGTGACCATGGCCGATGTGAAGCAGGCCGCGGCTTCGCCCGCCTCCCTCACAAGCCCGGTCGGCGGCGGGCGTACACCACAGGCATCCGCTCCTCGCCCCGCGGCCGTGGCCTCATCGGTTTCTCGGACATCACCTGTCGAGGACAAGAGCGAACAACACGAACGCACACCGCTGTCCGCCTCCGGCAAGCCCATGCGCACCCAGCCACCGGGCGTGACCGCCAAGGGCCAGCCCGAACCGCTCAAGGGCGTGCGTCGCAACATGGCGCGGGTGATGGCCGACGCGCACAGCAAGGTCGTGCCGACCACGCTCAACGACGACGCCGACGTACACGCCTGGTTGCCCGGCAACGACGTCACCGTGCGTCTGGTACGCGCGATCGTCACTGCCTGCCAGACGGTACCGGCGCTCAACGCCTGGTTCGACGGCGAAGCGTTGACCCGCACCCTGCACGGCCATGTCGACATCGGCATCGCGGTGGACACCGACGATGGCCTGTTCGTACCGGCGCTGCGCAACGCCGACGTACTTGATGCACGCGGCATCCGTGAAGGCGTCAACCGCCTGCGTGAGCAGGTCGGCAACCGCAGCATCGCCGCCTCGGAACTGAGCGGCTACACAATCTCGCTGAGCAACTTCGGCATGTTCGCCGGCCGCTACGCCACCCCGGTGGTAGTGCCGCCGTGCGTAGCGATCGTCGCTGCTGGTCGTGCCAGGCATCAGCTGGTCCCGGTGATGGGCGGGATCGAAACCCACAAACTGATCCCGCTGTCGCTGACCTTCGACCACCGCGCCTGCACCGGCGGCGAAGCCGCCCGCTTCCTGCGCGCCCTGATCGACGACCTGGCCCTGGCGTCCTGAGCCGCACTCGCTCTCGTAGAGCCGGGCTTGCTCGGCTCTACGGCTATTCTCGCCGCGCGGCACTGGCGTATTGCGCCTCGGAATCCCGTAGGAGCGGCTTCAGCCGCGATGGGCGTTACCGGTGGCTGAAGCCGCTCCTACGACCATCCCAACCGACACCGAGGCATCAAGGCACACGCAGTTGCTGCGCCGTTGCCGTTGCCGTTGCCGTTGCCGTTGCTCGTGATTTTGCCTCTGCAGTTGCCTTGGATTTTGACTTCCCCGGGGCCCCCATCCGCAGCGACGGAGCCAGCGGGGAAAACCCGAAGGGCGACGCACATGGATGTGCGTCGTTTTCTGCCGCGGCACGGATGCCGCGTCAGAAAATCCCGCTGGCGGAGTGAACCCGTAGCGCAGCGAAGGGCGCGAGGACTGGGGCGTGCTTTCTTTGGGTTACCTTTCTTTGCACGAGCAAAGAAAGGTGACTCGCTCCGAAGGAGCGAAAGCCTTTGCCTTTGCCGTCACTGCAACCTCAAACCTAGAAGCAACGTCCATGGATCCCCGCCTGCGCGGGGACGACGGTAGAGAGATCACGCGGAAGACGCTGGGTCCCCGCCTACGCGGGGACGACGATAGAGAGCATCTGGCCCCGGACGGAGACGAATACCTACCCCGACCACCTATGCAGAAGCAGCCCGCTGCCCACGCGAAGAAGCCGCCACCGGCACAACCCCACCCTCCAACAACCGCGCCACCAACCCCCGCGCCGCCACCCGCAACTCCGGCACCGCCGTGATCTCCCACAGCGCCCCACGCAGCAACGGCCCGACGCAATACAGCCCTTTCACCGGCGTACCCGCCGCATCAAGCACATGCAGCGACTCGTCCACCTCCAACCCGAGCCCGAGTGGATCCGGCCGCACCAACCCGCCCTCGCGCAAGCTCGAAACCAGCGGATCACTGGTGCGATCGACATCGGTGTCCAACCCCGTCGCGCGGATCAGCACGTCGTAACGCTCGGCAACCGCCTCCTCGGATCCACGCTCGCGCAGCACCGCCTCCAGCCCGTTCTCGATCAAGCGCGCACGCAACAAGCGCGCGGCGCGGATCTGCAATCGGCCCAGCTTCTGCAGGATCTGCAGCCGCGCATACGCCTCCGGCGCGACCCGGTGCCGCGCCACTTCCCAGTACGGGCGCAGATGGCGCAGGAAACTCGCCCGCGCCGGCGGCGACAGCCCGCGCCAGAACGGTTGCAGGTACGGACGCAATGCGTCGATCACACGCCGCCAGTCATCCAGCACCGCGGTCAGCTGGCGCACGCCACGCAGCACACCGCGCAGGTCGTGCTCCTTCAACGCGCGCAGCACGTTGGGCGGCAGTTCCAGCGAGGGCGCCGGCAGCGCCCTGTGCGACTCCGGCGCGATTCCACGTCGCGAGATCGCGGTGATGTTGCCGCGATGACCGCGCGCAGCCAGCGTCGCTGCCACGTCGACCATGGTCAGCCCGGCGCCGACCACCAGGATCCGCGCATCCGGCGCGATCCCCTCCAGCACCGGCCCCTGCCACGGCCAGCCGATGTAGCGCGGATGCACGCCCAGACGCGGGCCGATGCCGGGCAACGACTGCGGCGGCAGCGCACCCAGCGCGAGCACCACCACATCGCTGCGCAGGCCTTCGCCACTGGCCAGGAAGATCCGGAAACCACCGCCCGGCGCGCGCTCGATCGCCACAGCCTCCTCGCCGATGCGTTCGACCTCGAATGGCGCCTTGTCCACCGCCGCGTCCAGATGCGAGCGCAGGTAGTCGCCGTAGGCCAGGCGCGGCAGGAACTCCAGTCGCCCACCCTCGCCCAGGCGCAGGAAATCGGAGAAGCCACCCGGTTCGTCCGGATCGATGCCCAGATCCTTGGCGCGGACGTTGAGCAGATGCTCCGGACGCGCCGCGCCATAGGCCACGCCGCTGCCGAAGGTATCGGCCACGCCGACCAGGCTGACGCGGATGCGCGCGCCTTCGGCCTGCTGGGCCAGCTCGCGAACCAGTGCGGTGCCGCAGAAGCCGGCACCGATGATCGTGATGTGGGTGACCATGCGTATTCCCCATCGTTGGACCGGCGGACGTTGTCGCCCGCCACGGCCTGCAATGTGTAAAGCACGGGTTAACGCGTGGCTGGCGATCGGTCATGAGCTTATGCCGCATGGCGATGAGCCCGCTGCGACAGGGCTCGCGCGGACCAGCTCGCGATGATGACGCGATAATGCCGCCTGGTTTTCTCGATCAAGGCGTCCCATGAACCCTCCCTCCCTGCACGGACTGCGCGCGCTCGTCGCCGGCGGCAGTCGCGGCATCGGTTTCGCCATCGCCGAAGCGCTGGCCGGCGCCGGCGCGGCGGTGTCGATCTGCGCGCGCGATCCGAACGTGCTGGCTGCGGCCAGCGAACGTCTGCTGCGCCACGGCAATCCAGTGCACAGCCGGCGCTGCGATCTGGCCGACGAGGCTTCGATCCGGACCTGGATCGAGGCGGCAGCCACGGCCCTGGGCGGGATCGATGCGGTGGTCAACAACGCATCCGGCTACGGCAATGGCAGCGACGATGCGAGCTGGCGCGCCGGTTTCGAGATCGATCTGATGGCGGCGGTGCGTACCAACCGCATTGCCCTGCCGCATCTGCGCCACAGCCCGGCCGCGGCGATCCTCAACATCAGCTCGATCAACGGTTCTCGCCCGACCCCGCGCGCGGCCGCCTACTCGACCGCGAAGGCCGCGCTCAATTACTACACCCTGACCCTGGCCACCGAGCTGGCGCGCGAGCGCATCCGCGTCAACGCCCTCGCGCCGGGCTCGATCGAATTCCCGGACGGCCTCTGGGATCGCCGCCGCAGCGAGGAGCCGGAGCTGTACGCCCGCATCCGCGACAGCATCCCGTTCGGTGACTTCGGTGCGGTCGAGGACGTGGCCAACGCTGCGGTATTCCTGCTGTCGCCGCAGGCGCGCTGGATCACCGGGCAGGTGCTGGCGGTGGATGGTGGGCAGTCGTTGGGAGTGTAAGCGTTAACTGAATCGGTGAATTTCCTGGGGTTTCCCTGTGCCCCCAGATCGTCATCACGCGATGACGTGGGCCGCTTCAACCATCTATCAGATCGTCATCCCCGCGCAGGCGGGGACCCAGTGCCTTGCACAGGAAACGGTGGATTTCCTTCCTGCAAAAGCCTGAAGTCGCTGGGTCCCCGCCTGCGCGGGGACGACGGTAGAGAGGACATGACGTCAGCGAGATAGCGTGGTGAACACCCGTCCAAGCCTCAAACAACGGGCTCGCACTCAAACCAACGCCGCAGACCCAATCACCTCGACCCCGGACTTCGGCGCCAACGCAGCCTCCACCAACACCGCCGCAATCCGCGTCGCCGGATTGATCCGCCACGCCCGCGGCAGCATCGGCCCGAGCGTCCCCAGCATCAGGCTGCTGATCTGCTCCAGCGGCCGTCGCTGTTCACGCTCGCCACCGATCAGACCGGGACGCACCAGCGTCAGCGAGTCAAAACCGAGCCCGCGCAACTCACGCTCCAGCTCACCCTTGACCCGGTTGTAGAAGAAGCGCGACTCCGGATTGGCGGCCATCGCCGAGTTCAGCGCGAACGTACGCGTACCGTTGCCGCGCAGCGCCTGCGCCAGCCACAGCGGATAGTCGTGGTCGATACGGAAGAACGCCTCGCGCGAGCCAGCCTGCTTCATCGTGCTGCCGAGCGCGCAGATCGCCGCATCGGCCTGCCAATCCCGCGCGGCCTCACGCAGCTGCTCGAAATCGATCACCGGATTGCGCAGCTTGGCCGCCTGCGACAACGGCCGCCGGGTCGGTGCGACCACCTCGGCCACACGCGCATCGGCAAGCAACTGTTGCAGCACATGGCGACCGACCAGCCCGGTCGCGCCCGCCAAAACGATTCGCTGCGCCATCGCCGCCACCTCAGGTCAGGGCAGTCATCACACCCGCACGATACGCCGGCCGCTGCACGAGGCGTTCGTACCAGGCCCGCAGGTGCGGCAGGTCCGGCCGTTCGATCGGCATTTCGAACCAGGCATAGGCAAACGCGCCGAGCGGGATATCGCCCATCGCAAAGCGCTCCCCGGACAGCCACGGCTGCACCGCCAGCGCGGCGTCGGCACGTGCCAGCAGCTGCCCGGACTTGTCCAGCGCGGTCGCGATCAACACCGCATCGCGCTGCTCCGGCGCGGTACGCAACACACCCCAGAACAGGTCGCGGAACACCGATGCGAATGTCGAGGTGGTCCAGTCCATCCACTTCTCCCCGATCGCGCGCTCGACCGGATCGGACGGGTACAGCACATCCAGCGCATAGCGCGCCGAGAGGTAGCGCACGATGCTGTTGGACTCCCACAGCGGCAGGCCATGGTCCTCGATCGACGGCACCAGTCCATTGGGGTTCATCGCCCGATAGGCCGGATCATCGGTGCCGCCGAACGCCCCGCCGACCGGGATCGACTCGTAAGGCAAACCGATCTCTTCCGCGCACCACAGCACCTTGCGCACATTGCTGGAATTTTGACGCCCCCAGATCTTCAACATCGGTTCTGCTCCTGGTGAAGCGACAAATTCTAGACGCTCTGAACTGAAAACGTTTGCGGCCCCACTTACATGCCTGCATTGCACCGACGCTCACACGGCTTCACATCGCAGAGCCCGAAGATGCACTCGATTGATCCGATAGGACCGGGCCATGGCACGAGAAAGTCGCTACGAAATCGAGACCTATCTGCTGCATGACATCCGGGTACGCGTACATCGCGAGAACGCCAACGCACCATGGAGTGTGCGCGTGGACGTACGGCGTCCCAACGGCGAACACTGCCGGCGCATCGAGGACAACGCGCTGTGGCCGCAAGCCGAACAGGCAGTACTGGATGGATTCCGGATCGGCCGTGCGCTGATCAGTCGGGGGGAGTGCTGAGGTTCCCAGAGCCCAGGCAACAACGAGTAGTCCACATGCCGCCAGCGCAGGCTGTTGCTGTTGCTGTTGCTGTTGCTCGTGAGTTTGCGGTTGCAGTTGCCTTGGACGTTGACTTACCCGGGGCCCCCATCCGCAGCGACGGAGCCAGCGGGAAAAACCCGAAGGGCGGCGCACATGGATGTGCGTCGTTTTCTGCCGCGGCATGGATGCCGCGTCAGAAAATCCCGCTGGCGCAGTGGACCCGTAGCGCAGCGGAGGGCGCGAGGACTGGGGCGTGTTTCTTTGGGTTACGTTTCTTTGCACGAGCAAAGAAAGGTAACTCGCTCCGAAGGAGCGAAAGCCTTTGAAGTTGCCTTTGCAGTTGCCGTTGCCGTCGTCACCACGACGTCAAACCCAAGAAGCAACGTCCATGGATCTTCGATCCCCGGCCATCGGGCATAGCCCAATGGCGCTCAGCACCACGCGAGCCAGTGGCTCGCAAACAGTGGCGCTTCGCCCCCGCGTTCGCGGGGATGACGATAGAGAGATGGCGCGAAAGTCACTGGGTCCCCACCTTCGCGGGGACGACGATGAAGAGAATGCCGATCCAACCTAAACCCCCACCTCCCCCTCATCCGGCGCCACCACCCTGGCGCTACTGACCACCCGATCCCGCTCCACCGCCAACAACACCAACGCCCGCGACACCACCGTCAACGCACTCCCCCCCGCCACCGCACGCCCACCATGCCGCGCGGTATCCACCAGCACCTTCCAGTGCTCGTCATGCATCGCCGGCAGCGTGAACGGCACATCCAAAGCCGAGGCGTTCAACAGCATCAGCAAGGTCACATTGGCGGCAATCTGGCGTAGACCGCTGGCCGGCGCACGACCATCGAAACGCACCATCAGCACGCGCCGCTCGCTGTCACGCCAGTCCACGTCCTGCATCTCCGCGCCATCAGCGCGCAACCAGGTGACATCCTTGAGCCCCAGCGCCTC
This sequence comes from Pseudomonas sp. GW821-FHT07E12, assembly GCF_058986605.1. Taxonomy (NCBI): domain Bacteria; kingdom Pseudomonadati; phylum Pseudomonadota; class Gammaproteobacteria; order Pseudomonadales; family Pseudomonadaceae; genus Pseudomonas; species Pseudomonas sp. GW821-FHT07E12. The sequence continues at coordinate 10,248 of NZ_JBYSVX010000051.1, forward strand.
GTCGTACTCGCCATCGAAGAAGCGCGAGCGATGCAGCAGCGGATAGCGCCGGCGCAGCGCCAGCAACCGCCGCACGAACGCCGCCAGATCCGAGGCCGGCGCGCTCGTCGCCGCTTCCCAGTCGATCCAGGTCACATCGTTGTCCTGGCAATAGGCGTTGTTGTTGCCGCCCTGGCTGCGGCCGAACTCATCGCCGGCCAACAACATCGGCGTGCCCTGCGAGAGCAGCAGCGTCGCCAGCAGATTGCGCATCTGGCGGCGGCGCATCGCGTTGATCGCCGGGTCGTCGGTCTCGCCTTCGACACCATAGTTGGACGAGATGTTGTGATCGTTGCCGTCGCGGTCGTCCTCGCCGTTGGCCTCGTTGTGCTTGCGTTCGTAGCTGACCAGATCGCGCAGGGTGAAACCGTCGTGCGCGGTGACGAAGTTCACCGAGGCGGTCGGGCGGCGGCCGGCGTGATTGAACAGGTCGGCCGAGCCGGTCAGACGCGTGGCCAGCTCGGCCAGCGTGCCGCTGTCGCCGCGCCAGAACCCGCGCACGTTGTCGCGGAACTTGTCGTTCCACTCGGCCCAGCCGGGCGGGAAGTTGCCGACCTGGTAACCGCCCGGGCCGATGTCCCACGGCTCGGCGATCAGCTTGACCTGGCTCAGCACCGGATCCTGACGCACCGCGTCGAGGAAGCTGCCGGACGGATCGAAACCGTAACGTTCGCGGCCCAGGATCGTCGCCAGGTCGAAGCGGAACCCGTCCACGTGCATCTCCAGCACCCAGTAGCGCAGCGAGTCGAGCACCATGCGCAGCGCGCCGGCGTTGGTCAGGTCGAAGGTGTTGCCGGTGCCGGTGTCGTTGATGTAGAAGCGGCGCTGGTCGGCCAGGTGGTAGTAGCTGGCGTTGTCGATGCCGCGGAACGAAAGCGTCGGGCCCATCTCGTTGCCCTCGGCGGTGTGGTTGTAGACCACGTCGAGGATCACCTCCAGCCCGTCCGCATGCAGGCGCGCGACCATCTGCTTGAACTCGTCGATGTGGCCGGTAGAAAGATAATGAGGCTGCGGCGCGAAGAAGCCGAGCGTGTTGTAGCCCCAGTAGTTGCGCAGCCCCTGGTCCAGCAGCGTTTCGTCATCGACGTAGGCGTGCACCGGCAGCAGCTCGATCGCGGTGACGCCCAGCCCGCGGATGTGATCGACCAACGCGTCATGCTTGAGCGCGGAGAACGTACCACGTTCCTCCGGCGCGATATCCGGGTGACGCATGCTCAGCCCGCGCACGTGCGCCTCGTAGATCACGGTGTGGTTCCACGGCGTCTGCGGCGGGCGATCCGCGCCCCAGGTGAAGGCCGGATCGACCACCACGCTGCGCGGCACGAACGGCGCGCTGTCGCGACGGTCGAAGCTCAGGTCCTTGTCCTTGTGCCCGACGATGTAACCGAACAGCTGCGGCGCCCATTTCAGCGCGCCGGTGATCCGCTTGGCGTAGGGATCCAGCAACAGCTTGTTGGGATTGAAGCGGTGGCCGGCATCGGGCGCGTACGGCCCGTACACGCGGTAGCCGTAGTGCTGGCCGGGGCGCGCGTCGGGCAGGTAGCCGTGCCAGATTTCATCGGTGTACTCGGGCAGCACGATCCGCTCGGTCTCGCGGCCGCGCATGTCGAACAGACACAGTTCCACCCTGGTGGCGTTGACCGAGTACAGCGCGAAGTTGACGCCCAGCCCGTCCCAGGTCGCGCCGAGCGGGAACGGCCGGCCTTCACGGATGCGCGAGCGCTGCGGAAGATCGCGCGTCGGCATTTCAGCGCTCCCCGGACGGCGGTGCAGCATCCTGCTCGGCGGCGCGGATCTCCGCGTCCACCAATCGCTCGGCCATCGCCCAGTGCCGCACCTCCTGCTTGTCGGGGCGACCCTCGGCTTCCCATATCTCACGCGCCAACTGGCGGATACGTTGCTTGCGTTGCTCTGCGTCCATCGAACTCGAACTCTCCTCAGATCGACAGCAACACGACCACCGGGCCGTGTGCGAACACCTTGGATGCGGCAACAGCGCCATCATCCGGAACCGTCAGCTCATTGCCATTGAGCACGTTGCGATAACAGCCCGGCGGCAACGCCAGCGCGGCGCCGCCCCAGCGTCGTGCCGGCACCGACAATGCGGCATCGATCGCGCTCCCGGCACCGGTCGGGCGCGCGATCGCCACCACCAACGTCTGCTTTCGGTGCTGGCGCTGGAACGCCAATACCTGCAAGCCGGCGATACGCGGTATCGGCAACGGCTGGTAATCGCCTTTCGAGAATAGCTCGGGATGATCGCGGCGCAATTGCAGCAGTCGCACGGCCAGCCGTGCCTTGACCGCGCCATCGCGCCAGTCATGCCGGAGCGCGTCCCAACTGCGTGCGTCACGCAGCCAGGCATGGCGCTGCGGGTAATCGACCGCGCGGCGGTTGTCCGGATCGACCAGCGACAGATCCCAGCCCTCACAGCCTTGATAAAGATCCGGCACGCCCGGCACGGTCAGCCGCAACGCCACCTGCGCCAGGCCGTTGCAGGCGCCGACCGGGCCGATGGCATTGGCGGCCTGCCACAGCGCGTGCCGCAGCACTGCGCCGGCCGGCGAGCACAGCAGGCGCTCCACGCCCGCCTGCGCGGCCTGTTCGAAATCGGCAACCGGATCGATCCAGCTGGTGAACAGCTTGGCCTCGCGCAATGCCTTGCGCTGCCATTGCACGATGCGCGCCGCGTAATCGCGCAGCGCCTTGCCCTCGTCCGGGCGCAGCGTCGGTGCCCAGGTCGCCACCAATGTCTGCCACAGCATCCAGCGGTCGCCGCCGTAGAGCACATCGAGGCCGCAATCGTCGGCCAAGGCCTCGAAGCGCTGTATCTGCTCCGTCCACCAGCGCGGGCGTTCTGACAGCACCGCCAGGCGCGCACGCACATCCTCGCCGCGCTTGTGATCGTGGGTGGCGGTGGTCAGCAGCGCGCGCGGATGCTGCACGCCGCGGGTACGGCAGGCCGCATGGAAATCAGCGGCATCCAGCGCGAAATGCGCCGCGTCCGGCGTGCTGCCGATCTCGTTGCGCGACAGCAGCACGCCGTAGCGGTAATACGCGGTGTCCTCGACCGCCTTGGCATTGAGCGCGGTGGCGAATTGCTCGACCCGGCGCCGCGCGACACGACGCAGCGATGCCTGCGTACCACTCGCACCATCGTCACCGCACAGCCACGGCACGATCGCCGCCATCGTCGTACGCAACGCCTCGGGCATGTTCTCACTGATCTGCCGAGCGCCTGCCTCCAGCCGTTCGCGATCGTGCGCGGTCAGCCCTGCGCGGCCGGCGCTGGTGCGGTAGCCCGACAACCCGCGCAGCAAGGTCGCCAGCGCACGTGCCAGCATCTGCGGGCTGAAGTCGCGTGCATCAGGCACGCGCTGCGCCAGCGCCGACAACGCCGCGACTGCGCGCGTGAACTCGGCCTGCAACGGTCCGCGCCACATTTCCCCGCGCGCCTGCCGCACTTCGTCGCCAAAGTCGCCGTTGCGTGCGCTGATACGACGCCAAGCCGCAGCCAGTGGCGCGCGACCGGAGGCGGCATGCAGCCAGCCGCCCACCTGATCCATGAAGTCGTAACCGGTGGTGCCGTCGCAGCGCCAGTCCGCTGGCAGCTGCTCGCCCGGTGCGAGCACCTTTTCCACATACAGCGCGATGCTGCCAACCGGCAATCCGCGCTGGCGACCGGCCGCGTCCAGGCCCGCGCGCAGTCGTCGCAGGTACTGGCGCGGATCGGCCAGCCCATCGATGTGATCGATGCGCACGCCATCGACATGACCTTCGGCGACCAGCCGCAGCGGCAGCGCATGCACGGCGTCGAATACCGCCGGCAACTCGACCCGCAACGCCGCCAGCGTGGTGATATCGAGAAAGCGCCGGTAATTGAGCCGATCACTGCCGACGCGCCACCACACCAATCGATAAGCCTGATGCTCGATCAGATGTTGCAACTGCTCACCACCAGCGCGCGCATCGTCTTCAAGTGCGCGCAGCCATGCCGCGCGTGCGACAGCTTCGGCAGGAAGCCCGTCAGCCACCAGCGGAAAACGCTGCGCGTAATGCGCAAGCTGCAGCTCGCCGCCCACGTCCAGCACTTGCAGAAGGCCCTCTCGCAAAGCCTGCGCAAAGGGCCGGTCAAGCACCGGCAGCAGCAACTTGCCATCGCAACCGGGCGCTCGCCAATCGATGTCGAACCAATCGGCATGGTGGCTACGGCGACCGTACCGCAGCACATCCCACCACCACGGATTGTCCGCATCCGTGGCCATGTGGTTGGGCACGATATCGAGCAGCAGGCCGAGGCCGTGCTCACGCGCTGCCCGCGACAAGCGCAACAACCCGGCCTCGCCCCCCAGTTCGGGATTCACCGTGCCCGGATTGACATTGTCGTAACCATGCGCGGAGCCGGCCACGGCGCGGCCGATCGGCGACAGGTAGAGATGACTGACGCCAAGCGCGGCGTAGTACGCCACCTGCGCGGCAGCATCGTCGAAGCTGAATTCCGGTCGCAGCTGCAGGCGCGCGGCGGCACGCAACGGGATCATGGCGCGGTCTCCGCGGGCGGCAGGCGCCGGGCTTCGGCGAAGGCGTGCAGGGCGGTGTTCAAGGTGTCGATCGGCAATGGTTCGGGCAGGCGTCGGCGCCAGTTGGGATGGGTTTCGACGGTGCCGGGCAGGTTGGGTTGTTCGGGCAGCGCCAGCGCGTCCTCCAGCGGCAGCAACGCCAATGGCGCCGGGCCGCGCGCGGCGTAGGCGAGCGCATCGCGCCATGGCCTGCCGGTGTCCAGCCCGGCGCGCGCGATCGCCCGCTGCAACGCGATCAGGTCGGCCTCGCGCTGGCGCGGTGCGTCGTCGGGTTCGGACAACCCCAGCCGTTCGCGCCAGGCGATGTCGATGCCCTGACGCCAGCCGACCAGCGTCGGCAGATCGTGCGTGGTAGTGGTGGCGACCGCGTCGGCGCGCCACTGCGCCGGCGGCAGGAACGCGCCGTCGTGATCGCGGGTGAACATCAGCACGTCGATGCCCATCACCCCGCGCGCCGACAGCGTCTGGCGGATGCCCGGCGGCACCACGCCCAGATCCTCGCCGATCACCACCGCGCGATGCCGCCACGACTCCAGCGCCAGCAGATTGAGCAGATCGTGCAGCGGGTAATCGAGATAGACGCCCTCGCCGGAACTGGCGCCATCCGGCACCAGCCACAGCCGCAGCAGACCGAGGATGTGATCGATGCGGATGCCGCCGCGATCGCGCAGCACCGCGCGCAGCAGCGTCAGGTACGGGGCGTAGCCGGTAGCACGCAGCGCGGCCGGCGAGTAGGTGCCGAGATTCCAGGCCTGTCCGTCGGCATTGAACGCATCCGGCGGCGCACCGAGGCCAACGCCGTGTAGCACCGCCTGTGGCCACGCCGCTGCTTCCGCGCCTCGCGGATCGAAACCGACCGCGAGGTCGGCGATCAATCCGATCGCCATGCCGCGATCACGCGCCTCGCGCTGCACGCCTTGCCAACTGCGCGCGGCCAGCCACTGTCCGAACACGTGCAGGTCCGGATCGCCATCGCCGAAATCGGTGGCGGCGAAGCGCGCATAGTCCGTCAGCGATTGGCCGCTTTGGCGTCGGAACGCGGCCAGGTCCTCGTGCAGCGCAGGCGCCGCGTCGGCGAATCCGGCGTGCAGTGCGCGCAACCATTGTCCCTTCGCCTGCGCCGCCACCGGCCAGTCGATCAGTTCGGCGGCATGCTGCTGCAAGCGCTCGGCCAGTTCCGGATCACGCGCCAGCACCGTCTGCGCAAACGTGCCGAGCACGCGGCGCGGCGCGGCGTGCAGCGGATCGAGAAAACGCCGGTCGCTCGGCGAGTACGGGCTGTATCCGCCGTGGATCGGCCGTGCGGCGTGGACCGGACTCAACGCCAGCACATCGGCGCGCGCCAATGCCACGCGCCGCACCCAGTCGTCGGCGCCACCGGCATCGCCGATCCCGCCGTCGCCATCGCTGCGCGCCGAGTAGACCTGCAACGCCAGCCCCCAGGCACGCGCCGGTGACACGCCGCAGGCGTCGGCCACCGAGAAGCAACGCGCCGGGGCCACCGCCACCGCTTGTGACTGCGTGCCGCGCAGCAGTGTCCAGTAACCGGGTTGCATGGGCGCGAGCAAGCTCCCGGCCGCATCGCGCCTGGCTTCGTGGCAGTGGCCGTGATCGTCCAGCCATTGCGCGGGTGCATCGAATCGCGGCGGCAACGCCTCGCCGACCTGCATGGTCAACAACGGCAATGTTGTGGGCGCCGCCTGCAGCCGACGCAAACTGTCGCGGCATTGCACCGGGTCGTGCGCCGGCCAGCCAAGTGCGTCGAGCACCACCCGCAACGTGGGTGGTGCGACCTGGCGCGATTGACCGGCCACGTCGGTCCAGTCGACCTGCAGGCCAGCGGCGTTTGCCAGTGTGTGCAGGTCGTCGGTTTCGCTCATCGTGTCGGGGTCCGAAGTACTCGGCACCTCGCGTTCGCCAGCAGGACATCCTGCAAACTCCCCCACTCGTCATTCCCGCGAAAGCGGGAATCCATGGACGTCAAGTCTTTGCAAGCAACGCCTCTGGATTCCCGCTTTCGCGGGAATGACGAATGGAAGTTCCCTGCGCGGCATCCCACTACCCCTCCACCTGCAAATACACCGTCGCCAGCGGCGGCAGCAGCAATTGCAGCGACTGCGCATGACCATGCATCGGTACCGGCTCGGTACGCACGCCACCACCGTTACCGGCGTTGCCTCCGCCGTAGTGGCCGCTATCGGTATTGAGGATCTCGCGCCAGCGTCCAGCGCGCGGCACGCCGACGCGGTAGCCATGCCGCGCCACCGGCGTGAAGTTGCTGACCGCCAGCACCGGCGGCGCAGCACTGTCCGGGTCGTGGCGGACGAAGGCGAACGCGCTGTTGTAATGATCGTCGCCGACGCTCCAATCGAAGCCTTCCTGGCGATGATCGCCACGATGCAGCGCCGGATGCATGCGATAGGCGTGATTGAGATCGCCCACCAATCGGCGCAGCCCCGCATGCGCCGGATGCGCCAGCGCGCTCCAGTCGAGCGTGCCGTCGTGGTCCCACTCGCGCCATTGGCCGAACTCGCCGCCCATGAAAAGCAGCTTGCTGCCCGGATGCGCCCACATGAAGCCGAGATAGGCACGCAGGTTGGCGAAACGCTGCCCGTCATCGCCCGGCATCTTGCCGAGCAGCGCGCGTTTGCCGTGCACCACTTCATCGTGCGAGAGCGGCAGCACGAAGCGCTCGGAGAACGCGTACACCAGCCCGAACGTCATCTCGCTGTGGTGGTGCGAGCGGTGCACCGGATCGCGCTGCAGGTACTGCAACGTGTCGTGCATCCAGCCCATGTTCCACTTGTGGGTGAAGCCCAGCCCGCCGCGCTCGACCGGCGCGGTGACGCCCGGCCAGGCGGTGGATTCCTCGGCGATCATCATCACCCCGGGGAAGCGCCGCGCGACTTCCTCATTGAGCCGGCGCAGGAACGCCACCGCCTGCAGGTTCTCGCGGCCGCCATGCTCGTTGGGTACCCACTCCCCGTCCTCGCGGCTGTAGTCGCGATAGAGCATCGAGGCGACCGCGTCCACGCGCAGGCCATCGATGTGATAACGCTCGATCCATTCCAGCGCGCTGCCGGCCAGATACGCCGCCACCTCGTGCCGGCCGTAGTTGTAGATCAGCGTGTGCCAGTCACGATGGAAGCCCTCGCGCGGGTCGCCATGCTCGTACAGCGCAGTGCCGTCGAAACGCTGCATGCCGTGTTCATCGCCGGGGAAATGCGCGCTCACCCAGTCCAGGATCACCCCGATCCCGGCCTGATGGCAAACATCGACGAAACGCGCGAACGCCTGCGGCGAGCCGTGTCGCGCGGTCGGCGCGTACATGCCCAGCGGCTGGTAACCCCACGATCCACCGAACGGGTGCTCGGTCACCGGCAGCAGTTCGATGTGGGTGAAGCCCAGTTCCTGTATGTACGGCACCAGTTGCGCGGCCAGCGCGTCCCAGTCCAGCAGCTCACCGTCCGCTCCGCGACGCCAGGAGCCGGCATGCAGCTCGTACACCGACAGCGGCCGTCCTTCGAAACCCTGCGCACGCGCCGCCATCCAGCCGGCGTCGTGCCAGATGTGTTCTTCGCTGGCCGGCACCACCGACGCAGTCGCCGGCGCGACCTCGGCCTGCCGCGCAAGCGGATCTGCCTTGTGCGGCAAACGACTGCCGTCGGCGGTGGTGATCTCGTACTTGTAGCGCGCGCCGGCGCTCACCCGCGGCACGAACAATTCCCACACCCCGGCAGTGTGGCGCAGCCGCATCGGCAGGCGGCGCCCGTCCCAGCCGTTGAAGTCGCCAACCAGCGCGACCCGCGACGCGTTCGGCGCCCACACCGCGAAGCGCACGCCAGGCACGCCTTCGTGCTGCACATGATGAGCGCCCAGCGCGTGCCGCAATGCCTCGCCATCGCCTTGGATGATCCGTTGCAGGTCGGCCTCGTCGATCAGCGGACCGAACGCGTAGACGTCCTCGATCTCCTCCACCGCCTCCGGCCAGACGATGCGCAGGCGGTAGTCATCGTCCGACGACTTCAGCACGCCCTCGAACACGCCCGGCACTTCGCTCAGGCGCAACCGCGCCAGCAACCGCCCGTGCGTGCCGATCAGGCCGACCGCCTCGGCCTCCGGCAGCAGCACGCGCACCCGCACCGTGCCGGCCTCGCCCGGATGCGGGCCGAGCAGCGCGAACGCATCGGCCGGCTCGCCGCGTGCCAAGGCCCACAGCGCCGCTGGCGGTACCTCGCCGGCCCGTCCGATCGTCGCCACGTCCGTCTCGCCCCCGTCGTCGCCAGTCCCGCCGTGTTCGCGTTCGGTCATGCGTCCACCGCGGTGGTGCGTTCATACAGGGCGATGTATTTGTTGGCCGCCACATCCCAACCGCTGGGACGCAGCATCGCCGCACGCCGCATCGCGCCGAACAGGCTCGGCAAACGGAAGGTGCGGAACGCCCGCTGCAGGCAGCGGCGCAGCGCATCGGCACTGGCGCCCTGGAACAGGAAACCGGTAACGCCGTCATCGACCGTGTCGATCAACCCGCCGGTGGCATGCGCGATCGGCAGGCAGCCGAAACGCTGCGCGTACATCTGGCTCAATCCGCACGGCTCGAAGCGCGAGGGCATCAGCAGGAAATCGGCACCGGCGAACATGCGTCGCGCCAGTACCTCGTCGAAGCCGATGTAGGCACCGACATGGCCCGGATAACGCCGCGCCAGCGCCGCCACCTGCTGCTCGATCTGCGGCTCGCCGCCGCCGATCACCACGATCTGGCCACCGGCGGCGACGATCTGCGGGGCGACCTCGCAGATCAGATCCAGCCCTTTCTGGTGCACCAGCCGCGACACCACCGCGAACAGTGGCCCATCGCTCTGCGGCAGGCCGAAGGTCTGGCGCACCTCGTGCGCGTTCTCGTTGCGGCCCTGCCACTGGTTGACGCTGAAGTGGCTGCGCAGGTGGCCGTCGGTCTGCGGATCCCAACTGGCATCGATGCCGTTGACGATCCCGGTCAGCGCACCGCTGGCGGCCAGCTCGGCCAGCAGTTCATCCAGCCCGCAGCCCAGCGCGGCACCGGTGATCTGCGTCGCGTAGCTGACACTGACCGTGTTGACGTGGTCGGCATGCACGATGCCGCCGCGCAGGAACGACATCTGGCCGTAGAACGCCAGCTCGGACACGCACTCGGCCGGAATGCCCAGGGTCGGCGCCAGTGAATACGGAAACAGCCCCTGGTAGGCCAGGTTGTGGATCGTCAGCAGGCACGGCGTGCTGCCGCCGGCCCAGCGCACATAGGCCGCGGCCAGTGCGCATGGCCAGTCGTTCAGGTGCAGCAGGTGCGGCTTCCAGTCCAGCCCGACCCGGCCGGCGGCAATCTGCGCGGCCGCATGCGACAACGTCGCGAAGCGGACCGCGTTGTCGTCCCATTCGTTGCCGTTGCTGGCCACGTAGGGCGTGCCCTCGCGCTCGAACAGCGCCGGGCACAACAGGATGTAGACCGGCAGGCCGTCGGCCTGCTCGATGCGGCCGATGTCACACGCCGGCAATCCGGCATGGGCCAGCACGCGCCCGACCACCTCCACCTTGCCGGCGCGCGCCAGCACCGCCCGGTAACCGGGAATCAGCACACGTACGTCGTAACGGTGGCGAAGTTCGCGCGGCAGCGCAGCGGCGACATCGCCCAGGCCACCGGCCTTCACGAAGTCGGCCATTTCCGACACCACGAACAACACGTTACGGGCTTCGGCCTGAGGCGTCGGCAGGGTTTCATGATGGCGAACGAAACGTCCGCGCACATCACGCACACGCGACACCAGCGGTGGCGCCGAGGGAGTATCGCGCAGCAGCGCGACGGAACTGTCGAGCGAAAGCAGAGCGACCATCACTACATCCGTCATTGTGGGGGGGAAGACGGAAACAGCCGGTGCAACGGTGGAGCGACCGCTATCGCCAACCCTGCGGGCGGGCGACCTGATCTGGAAACGGATGGGAGGGCGAGCGGGTGGACACCACGCATCCCTCCGTTGGTGAATCTACTGGACGGCGGGGAAAAATGCGTGAATGGCGGGTGATATTTTTGAGTCCGGGGAGATTTTGTCCGGCCGCGCCGGAACACCGAGCCTGTCACCGTGCAGCTACTGCTCAAGTCCGCGCCGGCGCGGCCGATGAACCAACACCGGGCATTGGCCCTGCAGAACCTCGACCACCCATGTCGGATCAACGCAAATCCCCCCCGGGCTCCCGGCGCGGCCTGCGCCGGCTGCTGCCCTGGGGCACGGATGAATCCCGGCAGATCCAGCCCCGCCAGGGTGAACCGAACGTCATCCTCGGCACCGACCACCGCCAACTGGTGTCGAGCAAGCCCCTCCTGCCGACCGACCCGGGGGCCGCCACCGCGCAGTTGATCCGGCTGTTCGGCCAGGCCAGGAGCCCGGAGGCGCTGCTGCTGGCTTTCGCCGAGGGCCTGTCGAGCCTGCACGGCGAACTGCGCGACCTCGGGCGGCGTCTGCAGGCCGCCTATGCCGCCGGCGACTGGCTCGGCTATGGGCGCACATTGCGCCAGCTGATCGACAAGTACATCCGCACCATCGACATCGCCGACTCGCTGGCCGACGGCCGCACCGAGGCCGAGCAGCTGCGCGACCTGCTGCGCCACGCCCTCGGCAACGCCATGGTGATCCTGCTGCAACACTCGCCGCAGCTGGCACGCGAGGCCGACACCCTGGCCGCCGCCCTGCGCCACTGGCAGCCCGGCCATGAACTGCTGACGCTGGAGCAGCGCCTGCGCGAGCTGACCCACCAGATCGGCCTGCGCGCGGACGATGCGGCCGAACAACAGAACCTGCTGTTCGGCCTGTTCGACCTGTTGCTGGAGAACCTCGGCGAACTGCTCGACGATCGCAGCTGGTTGCAGGGCCAGATCGGGGTGGTGCGCGACCTGATCGCCGGCCCGCTCGACCGCGACGCGATCGAGCAGGCCCGCGGCCGGCTGCGCGAGGTGGTCTACAAGCAAGGCCTGCTCAAACAGGGCATCACCGAATCCAAGCAGGCGATGCGCGAGATGATGGTGTCCTTCGTCGAGCGCCTGGACGGTATGGCCGCCAGCACCGGCCATTACCACGACCGCGTGGCCGGCTACTCGCAGGCGATCGGCCAGGCCCGCAGCATCGCCGACCTCAGCCGGCTGCTGCAGGACGTGCTGCTGGACACATCATCGATGCAGGCGCAGGCACTGGGCGCACGCGACGACCTGCTGTCGGCACGGCGCCAGGTCGAAGAGGCCGAGCAGCGCATCGCCGCCCTGGAGCAGGAACTGCGGGACGTCGCCGGACTGGTACGCGAAGACCCGCTGACCGGCGCCCTCAATCGGCGCGGCTTCGACGAACTGTTCCAGCGCGATGCGGCGCGCACCCGTCGCAGCAACCAGCCGCTGTGCGTAGCCCTGCTGGACGTGGACGACTTCCGCCACGTCAACGAGAGCCACGGCCACGCGGGCGGCGACGCCGCGCTGAAGCACCTGGTCGACGTCGCCGGCACCGTCCTGCGCGCCACCGACGCCATCGCCCGCTTCGGCGGCGAGGAATTCGTATTGCTGCTACCGGACTCGACCATCTTCGAAGCCTCCGCCGCGGTCGGCCGGCTGCAACGGGCACTGCTGCAACGCTCGCTGGTGCACGACGACGTACGCGTGATGATCGCCTTCAGCGCCGGCGTCGCGATATGCCGCCCTCATGAAACCCAGGACGAACTGCTCAAACGCGCCGACCGCGCGATGTACGAGGCCAAGCGCGCCGGCAAGAACCGGATCGTGACGGCGGATTGAGGTCTGCCTCGTCGTGTCGACAGGTTTGAGACCCATTCGAAGCGAGTTTCGCGTCATTCGAATCAAGTACGACCTGCTCAAACCCAAGAACTTGCTCGTCGCTCCCGCGCAGGCGGGAGCCCAGTGGCTCTCATCGTGATCCGACCGCAAGTCGCTGGGTCCCCGCCTACGCGGGGACGACGGTCTGGGCGTTCAACGAGATAGACATTTGTCGCTGGGCCGCTGGTAATCGAAATGGATCGGCCAATTCCACATTCAAGCTCACCAATCCCGTCGTCGTTTCTGCTGTGGCTGCAACCGCTCCGGGGCGGCCACGCTGTAGTTGCTGTTGCTGTTGCTGTTGCCGTTGCCGTTGCCGTTGCCGTTGCCGTTGCTCGTGATTTTGCTGTCGCTCTTTGCTTTTGACTTTCCGGGGCCCCCATC
>NZ_JBYSVX010000052.1:0-20277 GCF_058986605.1 Pseudomonas sp. GW821-FHT07E12
GCCGCGATGAAGCTTTCCCGGGCAAGCCACATCGCGGCTGATGGCCCTAGGCCACCCAGAGCCGCTCCTACGAGGCAGTGAGCGAGCGCGTGAATGCCACGTACGCGTCGAGCTTGGCGCGGGCGCTGCCGTCGGCGATGACGGCGCGCGCTCGCTCGATGCCGTCGGCAATGCTGTCGGCCACGCCGGCCACGTACAGCGCCGCGCCCGCGTTCAGCGCGACGATGTCCAGCGCCGGGCCGGGCGTGTTGTCGAGCACAGCGAGCAGCATCGTGCGCGACTGCGCGGCATCGGCCACCTTGAGGTTGCGGCTGGCGGACATCGCAATGCCGTAGTCCTCCGGATGCACCTCGTACTCGCGCACCTGTCCGTCGCGCAGCTCGCCGACCAGGGTGCCGGCGCCCAGCGAAAGCTCGTCCATGCCATCGCGCCCCCACACCACCAGCGCACGCTCGGCACCGAGCCGTTGCAGCACACGCGCCTGGATGCCGACCAGATCGGGATGGAACACACCCATCAGGATCGCCGGCGCGCCGGCCGGGTTGGTCAGCGGGCCGAGGATGTTGAAGATCGTGCGCACGCCCATCTCGCGCCGCACCGGCGCCACGACTTTCATCGCCGGGTGATGCACCGGCGCGAACATGAAGCCGATGCCCGTGTCGGCGATCGCCTGCGCGACCTGCCCGGGCTGCAGCTCGATCACCGCACCCAACGCTTCCAGCGCATCGGCGCTGCCGGACTTGGACGACACGCTGCGGTTGCCGTGCTTGGCCACGCGCGCACCGGCCGCGGCCGCGACGAACATCGCGCAGGTGGAGATGTTGAAGGTATGCGAGCCGTCGCCGCCGGTGCCGACGATGTCGACCATATGGGTGCGGTCGGCCACATCGACCGTGCGCGAGAATTCGCGCATCACCGTAGCGGCGCCGGCGATCTCGCCGACGGTCTCCTTCTTGACGCGCAGGCCGGTCAGGATCGCCGCGACCATGGTGTCGGAGACTTCGCCACGCATGATCTGGCGCATCAGCTCGACCATCTCGTCGTGGAAGATCTCGCGATGCTCGATGGTGCGCTGCAGGGCTTCTTGCGGGGTGATGGGCATGGGGATCGGCCGCTGTTGTCTGGTTTCGGTACGTGCGACGGGCGCGTCAAGGGCCGTAGAGGCGAACTCGCTCGGCTCCGTACGCCACAATCAACGCTGCAGGAAGTTCTTCAGCAGCGCGTGACCGTGCTCGGTGAGGATCGACTCGGGATGGAACTGCACGCCTTCGACCGGATACTCACGATGACGCAGGCCCATGATCTCCTCCACCGAGCCATCGGGATTCTCGGTCCAGGCCGTCACTTCCAGCGCTGCCGGCAGCGTGGTCTTGTCCACCACCAGCGAGTGGTAGCGGGTAGCCTGGTAGCGATCCGGCAGGCCGGCGAATACACCTTTGCCTTCGTGGCGGATCGGCGAGGTCTTGCCATGCATGATGGTGCCGGCGCGGATCACATCGCCGCCGTAGACCTGGCCGATGCTCTGGTGGCCGAGGCAGACCCCGAGGATCGGCGTGGTCGCACCAAGCTTCTCGATCAACTCCAACGAGACGCCCGCCTCGTTCGGCGTGCACGGACCGGGCGAGATCACGATGCGCTCGGGCTTGAGCGCGGCGATCTGCTCGACCGTCATCGCATCGTTGCGCACCACCGTCACCTCGGCACCGAGCGCCTGCAGGTACTGCACGAGGTTGTAGGTGAAGCTGTCGTAGTTGTCGAGCATCAGCAGCATGACGGGTTACTCATTGCGCGATCAGGAAGACCGCATAGACGTTTTCGGAAAGGGTGAGAGTGCCGGCTTCGAGGGATTCGGCCTTCGAAGCGATATCAGCCGGCATGGCTTCTGCCACATCGACCATGGGGGCCGGCGGGTTCTGCGGCACAACAGTAGGTGTCCCTGGCCAGGTACCCGCCTGCACGCCGTAAGCGAAGCTCGGCGCGACATCGGAGATGGTGTAGATGCCGGCGAGCTTGACGCCATAGGCAGCGGCCAGCGCATTGGCCGAACTGCGGGTCTGCTCGGCAGCCTGGCGCTTGAGCGCGGCGCGCACCTCGGCGGCACGGCTGTAGGTTGGCCGGATGCCCGAGAGCTGGACCTCCTCCGAAGTCTGCAGCGTGCCGAGGAACCCCCGCGCGTCTTCCAGCGTCGTGAACGTCGCACTGAGGGAACGCTTGACCTCGGTACCTTCGAACACCCGCTTCTGTGACTCGAAACGATATGAGGAGCCGATCGACAGCGAGGAAGCCTCGACGCTGTCCTTGAGCACATGGTTGGTCTTGAACGCGGCGAGGATCGTCGCTGCCTGTGCCTGCACACGCTCCCGCGCCTTCTCCGGCTGCATATCCACGGCACGCAGCGTGACGGTGAGATGGAAGCGATCCGGCGTCACCTCCTGCTTCGCCTCGCCCTTCACCAGCAAATGCGGTTGCGACGGCAGGCTGTTGACCTGCGCCGAGGCCAGCCACGGCAACGCCAGCAGCGCGGACACACACCAGGCAACGAACTTCTTCATCGTCATGCTCCTTCTCCCTGGAAACGATCAGTCTGGCGCCGCGACGGACGCGGCGAAGTCACGGCATAGCGCTTCGACATCCTCCGGGCGCGTTGCCCATGAGGTGACGAAGCGGATCACGGTGCGCCCATCGGCGCGCGTGTTCCAGCGCTCGAACTGGTAACGCTGGTCGAGCGCATCGAGCTGGCTGGGCCTGACCGCGACGAACTGCTGGTTGGTCGGCGAAGCAACGACGAACTCGGCTCCGGCGGCAGCCAATCCATCGCGCAGGCGCATCGCCATCGCATTGGCATGCACGGCCAGTTCGACGTAAAGCCCTTCTTCGAACAACACCTCGAACTGCGCGCCCAGCACCATGCCCTTGGCCAGCATCGCACCGCGCTGCTTGATCAGATAGCGGACGTCGGCCTGCAACGCGGGATTGACGATCACCAGCGCCTCGCCGAGCAACGCGCCGTTCTTGGTGCCACCGATGTAGAGCGCATCGGCGAATGCGGCGATGTCGGCCAGCGACAGGTCGTTGCCCTGCGCGGCCAACGCCACCCCGACACGTGCGCCATCGACGAACAGCAACAGGCCGTTCGCGCGGCAGTACGTCGACAGCGCCTGCAACTCGGCGCGCGAATAGATCGTGCCGAGTTCGGTGCTCTGCGAGACATAGACCAATCGCGGCTGCACCATGTGTTCGCTGGCGTGTTCGGCCAGCAGCGGTGCGATCGCCTCCGGCGTGAGCTTGCCGTCGTGCGAGGGCGCGGTGAGCACCTTGTGTCCGGTCGCCTCGATCGCGCCGGTCTCGTGGGTGACGATGTGGCCCTGCTCGGTGGCGATGGCCGCCTGGTGCGGGCGCAGAAACGCCGAGAGCGCCACCAGGTTGGTCTGGGTACCGCCACTCAGCAGATGCACGGCGGCCCCCGGCTGAGCGCAGGCCGCGCGAATCAGATCTGCCGCACGCGCACTATGACGATCGAGCCCGTAACCGGCGTTGCGCTCGGCACTGGCCTGGACCAGTGCCTGCAGCACGCGCGGATGCGCACCCTCGCTGTAGTCGTTGCGGAAGCTCACACGCTCCTCGCTGCGCTGCCCGTCCATCACAGACCCTTGGCGGCCTGCGCCACCGCGCGGAACAGCGCGCGCCCCTTGTTCATCGTTTCCTGCCATTCCAGGTCAGGATCGGAGTCGTAGACCACGCCGCCACCGGCCTGCACGTACAGATAGCCGTCCTGGATCACCGCGGTGCGGATCGCGATCGCGGTATCGGCATCGCCATGCCAGCCGATGTAGCCGACCGCGCCGGAATAGACATTGCGCCTGACCGGCTCCAGCTCGCGGATGATTTCCAGCGCGCGGATCTTCGGCGCACCGGACACGGTGCCGGCCGGGAAGGTCGCGCGCAGCACGTCGGCATAGCTCAGCCCGGCCTTCAGCGTGCCGGTGACCTCGCTGACGATGTGCATGACATGGCTGTAGCGTTCGATCACGAACGATTCCTTGACCTGCACGCTGCCGGCCTCGGCAACGCGACCGACATCGTTGCGGCCCAGGTCGATCAGCATCACGTGCTCGGCGCGCTCCTTCGGATCGGCCAGCAGCTCTTCTTCCAGCGCCTTGTCCTGCTCGGGCGTCGCGCCGCGTGGACGCGTGCCGGCGATCGGACGCACCGTGACCTCGCCATCGCGCAGACGCGCCAGGATTTCCGGCGAGGAGCCGACCACCTGGGTGCCACCGACGTCGACGAAATACATGTACGGCGAAGGATTCAGCGCACGCAGCGCGCGATACACATCGATCGGGCGCGCGCGGAACGGCACGCGCAGACGTTGCGACGGCACCACCTGGAAGATGTCGCCGGCACGCACGTATTCCTGCGCCTTGCGCACCACCTCGTGGTACTGCTCGCGGGTGAAGGACGAGCTGAAATCGCCTTCGTCGATCGCGTCGGATACCTGCGCCTGCGGATAGCCGGCGCCGGCCTGGCGCAGCCGGTGCGCGAGTTCGTCCAGACGCCGGTTGGCACGCGCGAACGCCTGCGGCTGGCGCGGGTCGGCGTGCACGATCAGGTACAGGCGGCCCTTGAGGTTGTCGAACACCGCCAGCTCGTCGGACAGCATCAGCAGGATGTCGGGCGTGCCCAGTTCGTCGGGCTTGTCGCCGGCGGCCAGGCGCGGCTCGATGTACTGGATGCACTCGAACCCGAACCAGCCGACCAGGCCACCGGTGAAACCCGGCAGGCCCTCCAGCTTCGGTACCGAATGCTGCACGCGCAGTGCTTCGACCTCGGCCAGCGGATCGGCGACTTCGCGCGTCTCCACCACCTCGCCCAGCTCGCTCACTTCCAGCGTATGGCCGCGGAAGCTGTACACGCGCCGCGCCGGCAGGCCGATGATCGAATAACGACCAAAGCGCTCGCCACCTTCGACGGATTCGAACAGATAGGTATAGGGGCCGTCGGCGAGCTTGAGATAGACCGAAAGCGGCGTGTCCAGGTCGGACAGCACTTCGCGGACGACGGGAATCAGGTTGTGCGCACCAGGAGTCTGGCCTTCAGCGGCCTGGCGCTGGAACTGCTCTGCGGTGATCAAGACGACTTTCCTTCCGGGGGGCGGCAGCGGTGACGAAGCGGACGACGGCAACGGGCCACCATCGCCACCAGCGGCGAGCGGAAGAGAAGGTACGTGGGGTCGTCAGGCTGGACACCCGATTACTCTACCGCACCCGTGGGCGCGTTGCAGCGCTCGCTTGCAGCCGAAACCGTCGCTGCGGACACGCTCCGGCAGGCCGTTGCGGGACACATCCCGAGCCCGCGCGACCCGCGGACGGTCACTTCGGATGGCCGCTTCAGGGACACCGCGATGTCATCACCGTGTCATCGCCGGCCCGGAGCATGGAAGGCCATAGCAGGGAAGACGGGCGGAGGCAGGATAAGCCTCCAATTTTCCTACGGGGATCGCGTCGGGTGGCGCGATCCCCGTTTCTTGTGCGTCGACAACGCCGAAAGCCGGCGCGGCGGGCAAACGATCAGCTACGCGACGCAGGCAATCGGCCGGCCGCGAAATCCGCCAGCGCCTGGCCCTGCATGCGGTAGACCGTCCACTCATCCATCGCGGCGGCACCGGCGGCGCGGTAGAAATCGATCGCCGGCTGGTTCCAGTCCAGTACCGACCATTCGAAACGCCCGCAACCCTTGTCCACCGCCAGCTGCGCGAGGTGGCGCAGCAGCGCCAGTCCACCACCGTGGCCGCGATGCTCGGGACGTACGAACAGGTCTTCCAGGTAGATGCCGTTTCGGCCCAGCCAGGTCGAGTAATTGAAGAAATACACGGCGAAGCCGATCGCCTCGCCATCGACCTCGCAGACCAGCGCATGTGCGGTCGCGCCTTCATCGAACAGGCTGGCGCGCAGGTCTTCGACGCTGGCTTTCACCGCATCCGGCTCGCGCTCGTACACCGCCAGCGCGGTGACCAGTTCGTGCAGCAGCGGGGCGTCGGCCGGCGTGGCGGTGCGGATGTGCGGCTGGCTCATGCGTGCCTGGCCTCGGCGACCGCGGCGCGCATCGCACCAATCACCGAGGCATAGTCCGGCGCATTGAAGATCGCCGAGCCGGCGACGAAGGTATCCGCGCCCGCCGCGGCGATCGCACCGATGTTGTCGGCCTTGACGCCGCCATCGATCTCCAGCCGGATCGGCTTGCCGAGCGCATCGATCTTCTGCCGTACCACCTTGAGCTTTTCCAGCGTGGACGGAATGAACGCCTGGCCGCCAAAGCCGGGGTTCACCGACATCAGCAACACCATGTCCAGATCCGGCAGCACCCAGTCGAGGATGTCCACCGGCGTGGCCGGGTTCAGCACCAGCCCGGCCTGGCAGCCGTGCGACTTGATCAGCTGGATGGTGCGATGGACGTGGCGGCTGGCCTCCGGGTGGAAGCTGATCAGCGTGGCGCCGGCGTCGGCGAAGTCCGGCACGATCCGGTCCACCGGCTCGACCATCAGGTGCACGTCGATCGGCGCGGTCACGCCATGCTTGCGCAGCGCCTGGCAGACCATCGGGCCGATCGTCAGGTTCGGTACGTAGTGGTTGTCCATCACATCGAAGTGCACCCAATCGGCACCGGCCGCGAGCACGTTGTCGACTTCCTCGCCAAGCCGGGCGAAGTCGGCGGACAGGATGGACGGGGCGATGATGCAGTTGGACATGGCGGTTCTCGCGAAAGTGCTGGATGACAGGCGTGGCGTGCCGCAGAAGGAAATTTTACGTGTCATTCCCGCGAAGCGCTTTTCAGCAGCCGAAGGCTGATCAAGCGGGAATGACAAGCCAAGAAATCTCGCTAACGGCGGCGCAGACGCTGGATGCGGTCATAGGCCGCGTTGATCTCGCTGGCGCGGCGCTCGGCCTGGCGGCGCTGCTCCGGTGCGGCGCGCACGACCTTGTCCGGGTGGTACTGCGACATCAGCCGGCGATAGGCCAGTTCGATCTCGGCATTGCTGGCCTCCCGGGTCAGCCCCAGCGCCCGGTAGGGATCGTCACGCCGGGTCTTGAACCAGCCCGCATCGACGGCATGGCCGATCAGCAGGCCCAGCAGCACCCCAAACGACGGCGAACCGCGGAACAGCAACGCGCCGAGCAGGGCGCCGAGCAGTTTTCCGTACCAAGGCATTGGAGGGGGACGAGCAGGCCGGGAGGCGGGCCGGCCAGTTTACTCGAAGGCCCGCTGGACAGGCTTGCAAAAACCCTGCGAGCGCCGCCGAAGCGCCGTACACTACGCGGCCCGCTGCCGAACCGCGGGCCCGCCGGGTCCCGGGGACAGCGCCAATGCGACGTTGTTCTTAGGAGTGCCTGTGTCGACCACGCTGTTGCAATCCGATCTCCCCGGCCTGCCGTTGCGTCACCGTGGCAAGGTCCGCGATGTCTTCGATATCCCCCGCGAGCGCCTGCCGGCCGATGCACCGCCTGGCGACTACCTGCTGATCGTCGCCACCGACCGCCTCTCCGCCTTCGACGTGGTGTTGCCCGACCCGATCCCGGGCAAGGGCGAAATGCTGTGCCAGGTCTCCAACTTCTGGTTCAAGAAGACCGAGCACCTGATGCCCAACCACCTCACCGGCATCGACGTCGCCAGCGTGCTGCCCGAGGGCGTGGACAAAGCGCTGTACGCCAAGCGTGCGGTGGTGACGCGCAAGCTCAAGCCGGTGCCGGTCGAAGCGATCGCGCGCGGCTACCTGATCGGCAGCGGCTGGAAGGACTACCAGCGCACCGGCAAGATCAGCGGCATCGTGCTGCCCGACGGCCTGCGCCAGGCCGAGAAGCTGGAAGAACCGATCTTCACCCCTTCGACCAAGGCCGCGGTCGGCGACCATGACGAGAACATCGATTTCGACGCGATGGTGCGCAGCGTCGGCCCGGATCTGGCCGAGCGCGTGCGCGATGCCACCCTGCGCATCTACCGCTTCGCCGCCGACTTCGCCGCCGAGCGCGGCATCCTGCTGGCCGACACCAAGTTCGAGTTCGGCACCGATGCCAACGGCCGCCTGTACATCATGGATGAGATGCTGACTCCGGATTCCTCGCGTTACTGGCCGGCCGACGAGTACCAGGTCGGCACCAGCCCGCCCAGCTACGACAAGCAGTTCGTGCGTGACTACCTGGAGACGCTGGACTGGGGCAAGACCGCGCCCGGCCCGGAGCTTCCCCAGGACGTGATCGCCCGCACCCGCGCCAAGTACGCCGAGGCGCTGCAGCGCCTGGCCGGCATCAGCATCGACTGAGCCACCCGCGGCGGCCGTCAGGCCGCCGTCGATCCACGCCGGAGCCTGGCACGCCCCGGCCCGGACGTGTCGCCCGATGCGCGATAAATCCGTTCAGCGGCAGCTTTGCCAACGCTGTGACGAGCGTCAATAATTTGACGGAATTAACAAGTTTGTCCTAAACGCCCGGGTAAGCTTGCGCGTCCCGGCATGCCCGCATGCCGTCCAACCCGATCAGGAGGATCCGTTGGTCTCCATCCGCACCTTTCTGCCAGTCCTGGCACTGAGCCTGGCGCTCACCGCCTGCAAACCGCAGGCCGAAGCGCCTGTGCCTTCTCCTTCGCCTGCTCCAGCCGCGACCACCGAGGCTACGCCGCCGGCCGCCGCGACCGCGACGCAATGCCCGGACGCCGACTTCGACAGCTTCCTCAAGCGCTTCAGCCCCGACATCGCGGTACAGGAGAAGGCCACGGCCGATCCCCTGACGATGATCGAGATCGACCCGGACGCACAGCCTGAGCCCAAGCCGGTAACCCGCCAGGTCCCGCTGGCCCAGGTCGGCTGGCCGGTGATCCCGAACCTGGACGCGGCCCGCAATGGCGGTCGCGAGGTCGTGATATCCGAAGAGCCCGGCGGCCGCCAGGTCCTGGTCCGTACGCCGGATACCGGCGATCAGCAGGTCTACCACTTCGCCCAACGCCCCTGCTGGACGCTGGTGAAAGTGGACGACCAGTCCCTGTGAACCGATAACCCGTCCCGGCATGCCATGGACGTGCTCTCGATGCCTTGGACCTTAGTGATGACGCTTCGATCCCATGCACCGACTCCGCACCCAACCACCAACCGCCGTTGGTGCCTCATGCCATGCCGAAGACCAGACACAACTGACTACACCGACCGATGACGGCTTCGGTTGCTTCTTTCTGAGGATGACAACATTGCGCCCCCTGAAATTGATTGCTCCCTCGTTGGCCATAGTTCTCGCCGCTTGCGGCGGCTCGCATGCTGACGGACAGGGTTCTTCCGCAGCTGCCGAAGCGGGCCAGCCTGCTGCACCCGCCACCGCGCCAGCACAGACGCAGAGCCCGCCCCAAAACACCACGCAAGGGAATGCATCCATGAACGACGTCAGCTCCTTCGTCCCGGCTGGAATGAAAGTCGTGGAGACCATTCGCGGTGACCTGACCGGGGCTGGGCATTCGGACGCGCTGGTCGTCATATCGTCGCCACCTGCGGAAAACGAGAAGCTCGGTGAAGGCCAGCCTCGCACGGTCATCCTGTTGACTCAGGACGCCTCCGGATCATTGCAGAAGGCTGCTGAAAACCAACGCATCGTCCCCTGTGCGCGCTGCGGCGGATTGGCGGGCGATCCTTACGCTTTTTCGCGCATCGGAAAAGGCAAGTTCACGATTTCCATCTCGGGCGGCTCGCGTGAGCGCTGGGCCGACGACTTCACGTTCCGTTACGAGGCTGACCGGAAGGCCTGGCTCCTGGACAAGGTGACGCGCGAACTGACGGATACCGAAACCGAGCAGCACAAGGCGCTCGAACTGACATCCAAGGATTTCGGACAGGTGACGTTCGCGGACTTCGATCCTGCCAGCCTGCCCAAGGTCGAACCCCTGGAAGAAGGGGGGAAAGCCGATACGAATTAAAAGGAAGTAATGGCTTGTACGGACAAGGATAGAGTCCGTCACTTCAACGTTGCTGAGAAATGAGGAGCTACACCATGGCAACTACAGATCGTGAAAACCAGCTGCTCCGCGACGCCTACGCGTCCGGCATCACCAATCCCAAGGAACTGGCGAACTTCATGGCCCAAGTGGGTCATGAGTCGGGGGGACTCGGCCGATTGGAAGAAAGCTTCAATTACACCAAGGGATCCGGACAGATCAGCCGTAACGTCCGTTCTGCGCTGCGCGAAGGGCCAGAGGCCCTGGAAAGCGCTCGCCTTGAAGCACTCAACGGTCGCCCGGAACGCTTGGGCGAGTTGATGTACGGCGGACGCATGGGCAACGACCAGCCTGGCGATGGCTATCGCTACCACGGCCGCGGCTACATCCAGCTGACCGGCAAGGATCAGTATCGTGCGGCCGGCGAGGCCTTGGATCTGGATCTCGTGCGTCACCCGGAACTGGCTGCCCAACCCGAGAATGCTTCTCGGATCGCGACCTGGTACTGGCAGCAGAACGTGCCGGCCGAAACACGCGAGAGCGCACGCGCGGCCGGGGCCGCCATCAACGGCAGCAACCCGCCAAACGGCCTCTCGGATCGAGAAACGCGTTTTGCTCGCTGGGAACGCGACATCACGCCCGATTTGATGCAGACCTTGGCACAAGGAAAGCTTGGCCAGCCCGTCACCCACGGTGCTGCTGCACACCACCAGCCAACACCGGCGCCTCATACCACCCACAGCAACTTCCAGCAGACGATGGAGCGCATGCTGCCGGGTCAGGGGGGCACCGATCCGCACGTCACCGGCCACTTCGGCGAGGCGCGTGGCAACCATCGCCCGCACGGCGGTACCGACTTCAATTACGAAGGCGGCCAAGCCGGACGCAACCTGAAACACCCGACCGTGCATGCACCCATCGACGGTGTGGTGACGCTCTCCGGCGGCCAATACGGCACGGTGAAGATCCGTGACGCACAGGGCAACTCACACGAGATCCTGCATCTGGACTCACGTTCGGTGAAGGAAGGCCAGACCGTACATGCCGGCGATCCGATCGGCACGATGGGTGGACGTGGGCCGAATGGGGCCAACCAGTACGCCCAGCACGTCCACTATCAGATTCATGACACCAAAGGTCAGCTCGTCAGTCCGGAATCCTGGTGGAACCAGGGCCGGCACGTCGAGACCGGCGGTCACGCCCCGCATGCAGCAGGCACACTCCGACACGGTGATCGCAGCGAGGACGTGCGCGGCCTGCAGCAACAGCTCAACCAGCTCGGCATTCGCGACGGGCATGGCAAGCCGCTCGGCGTGGACGGGCGCTATGGCGACGACACCCGCGATGCGGTGATGTCGCTGCAGAAGGAGCAAGGACTGAAGCAGGACGGCGTGGTCGGTCCGCAGACGCGCAAGGCGTTGCAGGAACAGTTGCAGCAACGCGAGCAACCCGCTCCGCAGACTCAGACCCAGCGCGGCCCCAGCCTTGATGATGCGGGGCATCCGGACCATAAACTGCATCAGGCGATCAAGGCCCAGCAGCCCTCGCTGTCGAACGATGCCGCTGCGCATGTCACCGCACAGGCGGTGCGTGCCGGTATCGACAGCCCGGACAAACTGCGCGCGGTGACGATGCAGGACAACACCGCGCACGTGCTTGGCACGGTGCCGGGTTTCCGCACCTCGGTCGATCTGAACCAGCCGGTGCCGTCGGCGCAGGAAAGCGCCTCGCAACTGCTCGCCGCACGCAACGCGGAGACACAGCAGCAGGACCAGCAGCGACAGGTCGCGGTAGGCGGACGCTGATGCCTGCTCCCTGCGTCGTCCATGGACGACGCAGGGAACTCGCTCCGATCAAGCACAGGCAAAAGGCCGCGCAATGCGCGGCCTTTTACGTTTCACTCGATGGCGATCGCTCGCCGCGCTACTCGATCAGCTGATCGTCGTCGCTCAATCAGGCAGCAGCGACACGCTCGGCCTGCGCCTGCGTCACCTGCAAGGCCTGCTCGATCAGCGACCAATCCGCACCGGCGCGATGTGCACCTTCGCTGAGGATCTGGCGGAACGCGCGACCGCCCGGTTGGCCGTGGAACAGGCCGAGCACGTGGCGGGTAATGTGCTTGATCGCCATCCCCGCGGCGAGCCGCGCCTCGACATAAGGACGCAGCGCGCGCAGCAGATCCGCGCGCGACTGCAACGGCGTGCCGTACAACGCCGATTGCAGCTCGTGCAGCACGTAGGGCTCGTGATACGCGGCACGCCCGAGCATCACGCCGTCGACGTGAGGCAGGTGCGCCTGCGCGGCCTGGGATGTGGCGATGCCGCCGTTGAGCACCACCGGCAGTTGTGGACGCTCCTGCTTGAGGCGATAGGCCCAGTCGTAGCGCAATGGCGGAACCTCGCGGTTCTCCTTCGGCGAGAGCCCTTTCAACCAGGCATTGCGCGCATGCACCACCACCATCGCGCTGCCGGCGGCAACCACCTGATCGACAAAGTCCGCGAACACCGCGTAGTCATCGTCGTCATCCACGCCAAGCCGGCACTTCACCGTCACCGGAATCGATACCGCCGCACGCATAGCGGCGACGCAGTCGGCCACCAGCGCCGGCTCGCGCATCAGGCAGGCGCCGAAACGCCCGGCCTGCACGCGATCGGACGGGCAACCGCAATTGAGATTGACCTCGTCGTAACCCCAGTCCTGCGCGATCCGCGCCGCCTGCGCCAGCAGTGCCGGCTCGCTGCCACCGAGCTGCAGCGCCAGCGGCTGCTCGACCGGATCGAACCCGAGCAGGCGCGCACGATCGCCATGGATCACCGCATTGGCGTGCACCATCTCGGTATACAGCCGCGCCGACGGCGCCAGCAGCCGGTGGAATACCCGGCAGTGGCGATCGGTCCATTCCATCATCGGGGCCACCGACAGTTGGAACTCGTTTTGCTGGGGATTCTGCATGCCGGCCATTGTACCCGGCCGGCCAAAACGGCCGCCCGAGACGATGCCGTCGGCCATTCATCCGGCGTCCGGCATGCCGTCCGCGCGAAGCTTCTGCCCGCGCAGCGTCACTCCGCGTTTGCCGAAAACCGCTGCGCCAGGTTCTGTTCGTGGAATGCCTCGGTGACGTGGTCGACGAAGGCGCGGGTCTTGGCCGGCAGCAGTTTTTGATTGGTGAAGTAGAGCGAGATCGCACCCAGGTCGGCATGCCAGTCAGGCAGCACCCGTTTCAGCGCGCCGCTTTCGAGGTGCGGCAGCACAAAGGGCACGGCGATCAGCGCGACGCCCAGACCCATCAAGGCGATGCGGCAGATGGCCTCCGGATCGTTGGCCACGAATCGCGCCTTCTGTTCCAGCACCACCTCGATGCCTTCGCGGTTGCGCAGCTTCCAGACAC
The DNA here is from genome assembly GCF_058986605.1 of Pseudomonas sp. GW821-FHT07E12. Lineage (NCBI taxonomy): Bacteria > Pseudomonadati > Pseudomonadota > Gammaproteobacteria > Pseudomonadales > Pseudomonadaceae > Pseudomonas > Pseudomonas sp. GW821-FHT07E12. The sequence continues at coordinate 13,355 of NZ_JBYSVX010000052.1, forward strand.
GCACGCGACCGCTGTGCGCCGAACGCATGGCAATGCCGTCGAGTACGGCCAGATCGTCCGGGTGCTGCGGCTCCTGGCGGCCTTGCAGGTACTCCGGCGAGGCCACCGCGATGATGTGCAGCGGCGCCAGCGGCCGCGCCACGATGCCCGGCGCCAACTCCATGCCGCCGCCGATGGCGGCATCGAATCCTTCGGCGATCAGATCGACCTGCCGATTCTCGAAGCTCCAGTCGGGCAACACATTGGGATAGCGCTGTATGAAGGCGGGCAGCAGCGGCAACACGTAATCCAGGCCGAAGGTCAGCGCCATGCTCACCTTCAGCACGCCGGCCGGTTTGCCCGCGTGCGTGGTCACATCGGCGATGGCCAGTTGCAGGGACTCCACGCCATCCACGATCGCCGCGAGGAAGCGCTCGCCGTCTTCGGTCAGGGTCAGGTTGCGGGTGCTGCGCTGGAACAGGCGCACGCCCAGGTTGCGCTCAAGCATGGCGACATTGCGGCTGACGGCGGCCGGGGTCATGCCCAACCGACGCGCGGCTGCGGAAAAGCCGCCGCATTCGGCACTGCGGATGAAGGACTCCAGATTGGTCAGCGTTTCCACGCGCCGAGCTTAAACGAATCGTTGAATCTGATTCCATTCATAACCGGCTTATCGGTGATGAATCCGTGCCCCACCCTGTCTCTGCCGATCCCCCACGGAGACACGCCATGCCGACTTCATCGGACGCCCCCATCGATTACGACGGCTTGCTGCAGGCCAATCTCGTGCGCGTGTTCAGCGAGCGCGATGCCGGCAAGCGCCTCCAGGCGATCGGCGAGCTGTATGCCGAAGACGCGGTGTTGAACGAGCCTCAGGCCTCCGCCAAGGGACACGCCGCGATCTCCGGAGCCGTCGGCGGGTTGCTGGCCAATCTGCCACCCGACTTCGCCTTCACCGCAACCGGCCCGGCGCTCGGTCATCACGGCATCGGACGCCTGCGATGGCGCGGCGGGCCGCCACGTGGCCCAGTCGTCGTCACCGGCATGGATATCGCCCATATCGAGAACGGCCGCATCCATTCGCTTTACGTGTTTATCGAATCCACCACCTGAAGCATCACCTTCGCAAAGGAGTTTTCCGTGTCCACGACCCCCAAGACCGGTCTCGATGGCCTGCTTCGTCCCGAAGACAGCATCGTGGTGCTGATCGATCACCAGCCGTACCAGTTCACCAATTTGAACAGTCACGATCCGACGATGATCGTCAACAACGTCGTTGCCCTGGCCAAGGCGGCGAAGGTCTTCAACGTGCCGACGATCCTGACCACGGTGCTCGAGGAACGCGGCGGTTACCTGATCAAGGGGCTCCAGGATGTCTTCCCGGAGCAGAAGCCGATCGACCGCACCTTCATCAACACCTGGGAAGACCCGAACGTCACCGACATCGTCAAGAAGAGCGGGCGCAAGCAGCTCATCCTGGCCGCGCTCTACACCGAGATCTGCCTGGCGATGCCGGCGATCCAGGCGCTCGGCGAGGGTTACGACGTCTTCATCGTCACTGATGCGTCCGGTGGCGTCTCGCTGGAAGCGCATGACATGGCGGTGCGCCGCATGGTCCAGGCCGGTGCGGTGCCGATCACCTGGATGGCGGTGATGGCCGAATGGCAGCGCGACTGGGCGCGCGCGGAAAGCGCGGCGGGCATTGCCGGCGTGGTGCTCGAACACGGCGGCGGCAGCGGTATCGCGCTGGCGTGGGAACTGCAGCTGCTCGCCGGGCGCGCGGGATCGGGCGCCTGAGGAGCACGCCGTGTCGATCGCCCCAGCGCCGATCCGCATCGGTTACTGCCTGTCCCTGACCGGCCCGGTCGCGGGCAATAGCCGATCGGCGCAGCTCGCCCACGAGCTCTGGCGCGACGACATCAATGACCGAGGCGGCCTGCTTGGCCGCGCGGTGGAATTCATCCGCCTTGACGATCAGGCGGATGCGTCCCGCGTCCCCCACCTCTACAAACGTTTGATGGACGAGGACAAGGTCGATCTCGTCATCGGCGGCTATGGCACCAACACCGTTCTGCCAGCGTTGTCGCCGATCATGGAGCGGCAACGTTTTTTTGTCGGCTTGATGGCGTTGGGCGTGAACCACACGCTCGCGTATCCGAACTATTTCGCAATGATCCCGACCGGACCGGATCCGAATGCCGCGTTGACGGAAGGTTTCTTCGAGCTTGCCGCCGTGCAGACGCCACGACCGGCCACGGTGGCGCTGGTCTCCGCGGATGCCGAATTTTCGCGTAACCCGATTCTCGGTGCGAAAGCCAATGCCGGGAAATACGGCTTCCGGATCGTCCACGAGGCGACTTATCCGCTGACCACCGAAAACTTCGCACCGATCATCGATGCCGTCGCCGGAAGCGATGCCGATCTGCTGTTCCTCTGCTCCTACCTCGAAGATTCGATAGGTCTGGTACGCGCCATCCACGCGCATCCGTACCGCCCGAAGATGGTGGGGGCCGGCATGATCGGTCCGCAGAACGCGGCGGTGAAAACTACGCTTGGCCCCCTGCTCAATGGCTTCGTGAATTACGAGTACTGGCAGCCGGTTGCCCCGATGATGTTCCCGGGTGTCCAGCAACTCCTGCATCGCTACCAGTCACGTGCTGGTGAGGCCGGCATCGACCTTCTCGGCCATTACATGGCGCCGCTCGCTTACGCCCAGTTGCAGGTGGTGGCCCAGGCGGTCGAGGCCACCGGCGGCCTGGACGATGCAGCGCTCTCGGCGTATGCACGAGAGGCGACGTTCGACACCGTGATGGGCGCCATCAAATTCGGCGTCAACGGCGAATGGGCGAAGCCCCGGGTGCTGCAGGTTCAATTCCAGGGGATTTCGGGCCATGACCTCGACCAGTTCCGGAATGGATCGCGGCAGGTCGTGGTGACGCCATCGGGCTTCTCATCCGGGCAACTGCGCTATCCGTATGCGGCAGCGCGCTCGGTCGGGCGGCGCGGCTGAGGTCGATACGACGGCCAACGCGCGCGTCAGGATTGTGCCGTCGGTTCATTCAGAGCTTGCGAGGTCTCACCCGTGTTTCCGGCCTCGTCCAACACGCATGCGACGCATGCCGACATGACGCTCACGCCGCCTCGGCCTCGTCGTAGGCCCGGCGTGCCTGCTGGATCGTCGGGTGCGCGCGTGCCGCCCATTCGATCAGCGCGCCGAGCGGGACCAGCATCGTTCGCCCCAACTCGGACAGCCGGTACTCCACGCTCGGGGGTTTGGTCGGATAGACGTGCCGGGTGAGCAGGCCGTCGCGCTCCAGGTCACGCAGGCTCTGGGTCAGCATGCGCTTGGAGATGTCCGGCAGGGCGCGACGCAATGCGCCGAAACGCAACGGCTGTTCATCCAGCGCAATCAGGATCAGCGTGGTCCATTTGGCGGCAATGTGATCGAGTACGTCGCGTACCGGGCAGTTGGCTTGCAGGTCGGCGTCGTAGAGGACGAGGGCGGCGGTGATCGGGGACGACATCGGGGTGGTTCCGTGCAGGTAACCAAGGGACGGGAAACTGCCTGCTTATGCGGCGCGGGCATGGTCTCTATTCTAGACCATGCCTCATTTCAGAACCCATCAGGAACCTCGCCATGTCTCACCGCTCTCCGCGATTGCTCGTCACCGCCGCCACCGGCCAGCTCGGTCGCAAGGTGGTCGCTGAACTGCTGAAGAAAGTCCCCGCCGCCGAGGTGGCGGTAGCCGTGCGCGATGCCGGCAAGGCCGCCGACCTGGCCGCCGCCGGGGTCGAGGTGCGTGTCGCCGACTACGCGCAGCCCGCCGACTGGGACGCCGCGCTGGCCGGGATCGAGCGCGTGCTGCTGATTTCCTCCAATGCGATCGGCCAGCGCACGATCCAGCATCGCAACGTGATCGAGGCAGCAGCGCGTGCCGGCGTCAAGCTGATCGCCTATACCAGCGTGCTGCGCGCCGACAGCGGCGAGCTCGGTCTGGCCGGTGAGCACCACGAGACCGAGGAATTGCTGCGCGCCTCGGGCCTGCCGACGGTGCTGCTGCGCAATGGCTGGTACACCGAGAACCTGACGGCCTCGCTGCCGCACGAACTGGCCGGCGGCGTGCGCTTCGGCAGTGCCGGTGATGGCCGTTTCTCCAGCGCCAGCCGCGATGACTACGCCGCTGCCGCCGCCGTCGTGCTGGCCGAGGATGGCCATGCCGGCAAGACCTACGAGCTGGCCGGCGACAGCGCCTACACGCTGACCGAGTACGCGGCCGAAGCGAGCCGGTTGTCGGGCAAGCAGGTCGTCTACCACAACCTGCCGGAGGCCGAGTTCCGCGACGGTTTGATCAAGGCCGGGCTGCCGCCGCAGTTTGCCGAGCTGTTGGCCAATTCGGACGCGGCCGCCGCACAGGATGCGCTGTTCGATGACGGCCGCCAGCTGGGCCGGTTGATCGGGCGTCCGACCACGCCGCTGGCGGAGACGCTGCGAGCGACGTTGGCGGCGCTTTAAGCACCACCCCATCCTGTGGGAGGGACTTCAGTCCCGACGAACGGCCGGAAGGCCTGTCGGGACTGAAGTCCCTCCCACACGGCCCTGCTTCAGCGCCCGGGTGTCGTGCCGGCGAACTGGCCGCGTTGCAGCTGCTCTGCGCTGTTGCCCTGCGCATCGCGAGCGTTCAAGTCGGCGCCCTTGGCGGCCAGCGCATCGAGGATCTCCTTGCGCTGGAACAGCGCGGCGTACATCGCCGCGGTCTGGCCGGCGTTGTTGCGTTGGTCAGGCGCGCAGTCGGCCTGCATCAGACGCCGCGCAATCGTCAGTTCGCCTTTGAAGACCGCGCCCATCAGCGCGGTGTTGCCGCGCTTGTCCTGCGCGCACGGATCGGCACCGGCCGCGAGCAGTTGCTCCACCGCCGCGCGCTGGCCGTGGTAGGCGGCCAGGATCAACGCGGTATAGCCCTTCTCATCGCGGGTATCGAGGTCGTAATGCGCGCCGATGAATTCGGCGAGCATGTCCTGCCGGCCTTCGCGTGCCGCATCGAAGAAGTACTGCTTCAACTGCGCCTGCAGTTGCGCCGGATCGGGCTGGGTCGTCGCGGGTGCAGCCAATGTGTCGAACGCGACGGCGCACAGCGCCGCCAGAAGAAGTCTGCGCATGGTGATGGCTCCAGTCGGGAAGATGCGCATCGCGGCGGGTCGCGATGCGCGTTCGGCAATCGCTGCCTCAGTCCTGCAACGTCGAGGCCAGTTGCTTGACGCGGGCGAGGTCGCCCTTGGCAATACGCGTCACGCCGCTGCCGTATTCCGGATCGGCCTTGTACAGGAACGACAGCATGATGTGCTTGCTCTCGTCATCGGTCCCGGCCAGCGATTCGCCGAAACTCTGGATCAGGTCCTGGCGCTCCTTCTTGCTGTAGGAGCGGTACAGCTCACCGGCCTGCTTGAAGTTCTGCTCGCGATGGATCCTGGCCTGCTGCGTCGTACCGGACAGCGCCAGCTGGCTGTAGCGTGCATGCTCCGTCTGCGGACGCGGCTGCAGCCGGCTCGGCTCGTAGTTCACGCCGCTGGTGGTGTGACCGGCATTCATGGCGCCGTCCTGATTGCCGTTCTCGACCGCCACGCGCGGGCGATTGACCGGCAGGCTCAGGCCGTTGGCGCCGACGCGGTACATCTGGGTGTCGGCATACGAGAACAGGCGGCCTTGCAGCAGGCGGTCTTCCGAGGCTTCGATGCCCGGCACCAGATTGGCGGGCGCCATCGCCACCTGCTCGGTTTCCTGGAAGAAGTTGTCGACGTTCCTGTTCAGCACCATCTGGCCGACCTTGCGCTCGGGCACGTCCGGCCAGATCTTGGTGGCATCGAGCGGATCGAAATCGAACTTGGCCAGATCCTCGGGATTGAGCACCTGGATGTACAGATCCCACTTCGGGTAGTCGCCACGCTTGATCGCATCGACCAGATCGTGGGTCATGTGGCTGTAATCCTTGCCCTGCACTTGCGCGACCTGTTGGGGATCGAGGTTCTTCAGGCCCTGCAGGCTCTTCCAGTGGAACTTGACGTAGTGCACCTGGCCCTGCGCGTTGACCAGCTTGTAGGCGTGCACGCCGTTGCCATCCATGAAGCGGTAGCCGGTCGGGGTGCCTTCATTGGAGTACAGCAGGGTCAGCGTGCGCGTGGCCTCGGGCACGTGCGAGAAGAAATCGAAGCGGCGCGAATCGTCGTCGAGGTTGCTGCGCGGGTCCGGCTTGAACGCGTGGACCATGTCGGGGAACTTGATCGCGTCGCGGATGAAGAAGGTCGGGAAGTTGTTGCCGACCAGATCCCAGTTGCCCTCGCTCGTGTAGAACTTGGTGGCGAAGCCGCGTGGATCGCGCAGCGTTTCCGGCGAGTGGTTGCCGTGCACGACCGAGGAAAAGCGCACGAATACCGGCGTTTTCTCGCCCTGCATGAACACCTTGGCGATAGTCAGGTCGGAGATGTCGGCGCTGGCGGTGAACTCGCCATGCGCACCGGTGCCACGCGCATGCACCACGCGCTCGGGAATGCGCTCGCGGTCGAAGCGCTGCAGCTTCTGGATCAACTGCACGTCCTGCAGCAGCGTCGGGCCATTCGCGCCGGCGGTCTGCGAATTCTGGTTGTCGCCCACCGGGGCGCCGTTGTCGCGGGTCAGCGCGGACTGCGCCATGCCTGTGTGGATGAAAGCTGCCTGCAGCAGCAGAATCGCCAGCGTGGATTTCCCGGCTCGCATGATGTTCCTTGGCTTGCTTTTAGGAACGGCGAGAATTCCTGAACGCGCACTACAAAGGAATTTGTTTGTTGCTATGGCATCGATAGGCAAACGGGATGTTGTGACCGTGTTCTCTGTAGGAGCGGCGTCAGCCGCGATGAAGCGTTACCGCTGTCTCTTATCCCCCTCTCCGAGCCCACGAGACCCCCCAGCACAT